>WGAX01000185.1 GCA_015494595.1 Nitratiruptor sp. | reverse complement strand
TGCGCTGGCAAGAAGAGAGCCTGCGCCATGCTTTCTATGAAGAGGTGGAGGATAGAGCTTTTAGACTGGCTTTGCAATACAACGCCTTTACTACAAGCTCAGTTGGCAGACTCTTTGATGCGGTGGCAAGTTTAAGCGGACTATGCAAGTTGCAGGAGTATGAGGGCTATAGCGGGCTTTTGATAGAGAGAGCTTATAAAGAGGAGATAAAAGAGTATTATGATTTTTGGCTTGATGGCAAGGAGATTGTGATCGATTTTAAAGCGATGTTTGAAGATAATAAAGAGCTTATCCCCACAAAATTTCTCAACACTTTAGCCCAGATTGTGCTTTATATTGCAAAAAAAGAGGTTCTACCTGTAATTCTTAGTGGAGGAGTGTTTCAAAATAAAACTTTAATTGATCTTTGCGCAAAAGAGCTTCGCGCCAACAACATCGACTACTTTATTCCCTCCCTTTTCCCACCAAACGATGGAGCAATTAGCTTGGGGCAGCTGTGGTGGGGAGTCAAATAATCTCTTGCAGCTTCCTGCAATCAAAATTGAACTTAAACTCCGCCTCTTTGAGATAGTAAAAGAAGTTCTCTTTTGTGACTCCCTTGAAGTGGGTGATAAACTCCTCAAAAAAGAGCCAAAATTGGGTGATGAGATTTGGGTTTTTGGTGTTGGAGATTTTGTGAAAGAGAAGATACTTTTTAAGCTCTTTGTAGTAGACTTCGTGGAGTCCATCATCTATGAAATTCTGCTTGTAGCGAGAGAGCTCCGGCATCAAGATATTATAGATTTTGCCTCCATAATCAAAGCTAAGCACATCAAATCCCTCAAAAATCGCCTCCTTTTTGCCTCGTTTGCTCTTTGGAATATAGATATACTCATCATAGGCTATGATTGTATCTTTATGTTGGTAGGAGTCTTCAAGAAAGATGGCTATTTTTTTGCGAAAATCTTCATAATGGCGTTTGATACTCATATAGCTCAGTCCTGTTTGTTTGCTACAAGCTAGAATTGAGAGGTTTTGGCAAAAGCAGTGCAAAATCTCTTTTTGGCGCTTTAGTTTTTTGGGGCTAAACTTTTTGCTGCAATGTTTGCACTTTTTATAGCCATTGGCAAGATGATAAATATTTTTGCTTTTACATCTTGGGCATACCATTTTTGTTCCAAAATGAGATAAGAAATGCGCTTTTTAATCAATATTTTATCAAAAATAGTTACAATAAATGAATAATCATTCAGAATAATATTGATGTAATGCACTCAACAAAAGTGCAAATTGCGGCCACTTCAAAAAGCTAAAAAGCGCAAACGCAAGCGCCCTTTGGGTTGAGTGCGCTTTTTTGAGCGCTTTTTTTCGTTGCAATTTTTGCAATTGTTTCGTTTATCACATCAATATTTGATGGGAATATTGGATGGGAGAAGAAAATGGAGAGTTTACCACTGCTTCTGCTCTTTTGGTATGGGATTTTGCACGCTTTTGGACCTGATCATCTCACTGCTATTATTGACTTTAGCATAGGCAAATCCAAGGCAAAGACGCTCTTTATCACTTTTGCTTTTGCTTTGGGACATGGGCTAAGTCTCTTTGTTTTTGCAAAGCTTTTAGAGCATATTGATATAAGCGATAAGGTGCTGGCATATGGGGATATTATTTCATCAAGTGTCATTATTGCCATTGGGGTGTATCTGCTTTTTATGGCGCTAAGCAAAAGGATTAATGTAGCTTGGCATGAGCATGAGGGTAAGCGCCATATCCATATCTATTTTGGCAAAGAGCATACCCATAGCGAGAGTGTCACCCTTGCAAGCTCTTTGAGTGTTGGGGCTTTGATGGGCATAGGAGGTGTGAGGGGGATGCTTGTGACACTCAGTGCCATTGCGCACCATCAAGTCAATATGCTTATGGTAGCAAGCTTTACATTGGGTGTGATGTTGGTGTTTATGCTCTTTGGCTATATATTGTCGTTAGTGAATGAGAATCTGCTGCAAACCACAAAAAATGTGCGTATCGCCTTTGCTACTGCAGGGGTGGTGTCGCTGGTGGTTGGGGCAAATATGCTTATATAAGGAGGAGGAATGTGTAAAGATTGTGGATGCTCAATTACAGATGAGAGAAGCGAGGAGCTCTCAAAAAATCCTCAATTAAATGACAAAAAGACGATTGAAGTCATTACCAAAATTTTGGATAAAAATGATAGTGAAGCTGCCCATAACCGAGCCCACTTTGATCGATCCAGTGTGCTTGCAATCAATCTTATGAGCTCACCAGGAAGCGGTAAAACCTCTATTTTGGAAAAGTTAGCCGGGCTGCAAGAGTTGAGATTTGCAGTGATTGAAGGAGATCTTGAAACAAACAGGGATGCTGATAGGCTAAAAGCCAAAGGAGTGCAAGCCTATCAAATTACAACTGGTAGTGCCTGCCATCTGGATGCTTTTATGGTGCATAAGGCTTTGCACCATATCGATTTGCAAAATATGGATGTCTGTTTTATCGAAAATGTGGGTAATCTGGTGTGTCCTGCAAGCTATGATGTGGGAGCACATCTTAATATTGTATTGCTGAGCGTGCCAGAAGGGGATGATAAGATCCAAAAATATCCTGTGATGTTTCGCCAAGCCGATCTTGTGATCATAACTAAAACTGATCTTTTGCCATACTTTGATTTTGATCTGGAGGCTGCAAAAAAAGCTGCAAGAGCCATCAAGCCCAATGTGGATATTTTGGAAGTCTCTACCAAAGATGAAAACTCAATCAAGAAGCTAGCTAAATGGATCAAATTCAAAATGGAGATGCGCTGATGTGCCTATCGATTCCAAGCCAAGTGGTGAGTATC
>WGAX01000184.1 GCA_015494595.1 Nitratiruptor sp. | reverse complement strand
GGGTTTGGAGTAGGCATAGCTCATACCAGATGGGCAACCCACGGCAAGCCCACTGAGCTCAATGCACACCCGCATATGGGAGAGTTTAGCTATGTGGTGCACAACGGCATCATAGAAAACTACAAAGAGATTAAAAAAGAGCTAGATGCCAACTTTATTAGTCAAACAGATACAGAGGTGATTGTGCACCTATTTGAGAAGTATCTTACAAAAACAGATGATCCACTGCAAGCTTTCAAACACACTATCCATGAGCTGCAAGGTGCATACGCTATTTTACTCATTACCAAAGCAGATCCCAAAAAAATATTTTTTGCAAAGCAGGGCTCTCCATTGATTGTGGGTAGAAATGGCGATGAAATCTTTTTTGCCTCATCTGACGCACCCCTTATTGGACACGCCAAAGAGGTGCACTACTTAGAGGATGGGGAGTGGGGTGTAGCCCAGCTTGGCAAAATTGAGATTTTTAAAGAGAATAAAAAAATTGAGCCGGCCTTTAAGCCATTGCACATCAATAAAGAGTTAGCCCAAAAAGGGGGCTTTCGCTTCTTTATGGAAAAAGAGATCTATGAGCAAAGCGATGTGATTATTGAGACGATGATGGGAAGGGTACAAGAGGATCGAATAGAGTTTGAAGAGCTAGATGAGCAGTTTATCCAAAACATCTCCCAAATTAAGATCTGTGCCTGCGGCACAAGCTATCACGCAGGGCTAAGCGGAGCCTATCTGCTGGAAAAACTTGCACGCATTCCGGTAAGCTGTGAAATAGCCAGTGAGTTTCGCTATAAAGAGCCTGTTTTAACAAAAGATACTCTTTTTATTGTAATATCGCAAAGCGGAGAGACTGCAGATACCTTAGAGGCACTAAAAATGGCAAAAAGAGCTAGATTGAAGACTCTAGCCATCTGCAATGTGGACAACTCCTCAATCGTTCGCTTAGCCGATCGCACAATCCTTACTAGAGCCGGCATCGAAAAAGGGGTCGCCAGCACCAAAGCCTTTACTACCCAAGTGATGGTATTGTGGATGCTAGCTCTTTACTTTGGACAGCACACACTTCCAACTAAACAGATAAACAGAGAGCTTCAAGCCATAGCCCAGACTCCAAAAGCGCTCAAAGTATCCCAAAATTTGCACGAGCGCATTAAACGCCTCTCTAAGCGCTATTTGCACGGTCACGGCTTCTTCTTTATTGGGCGTGATATATTCTTTCCTTTAGCACTGGAGGGAGCTTTAAAACTTAAAGAGATAAGCTACCTCCACGCAGAGGGCTATCCTGCAGGAGAGATGAAGCACGGTCCCATTGCGTTAGCAGATCCTGAGCTGTTTACAATCGCTTTAATGCCAAAAAATCTGCTTTATGATAAAATCAAAAGTAATGTAGAGGAGCTTAGCGCTAGAGATTCTACAATATGCGCCGTAAGCGCTTTGGAGTTTGAGCTAGCGGATGATTTTATCAAAATTGCTTCTTATGAGCACTTTATGCTAGAGTATTATGCAATGGCAGTGGTTTTACAGCTTTTGGCGATGGAGATAGCCATCAGGCTTGGCAATGATGTGGATATGCCAAGAAATCTAGCAAAATCAGTAACGGTGGAATAGCAATATGAAAACAGAAGAACTTCTCCAAGAGTTTATAGAGCTATTAGAGCAAGAGAACAGGTCTCTTATTGAGAGTATAAAAGAGAAAGAGATTTCTCAACAACTTCTTGATATTGTAGAAAAAAAAGAGAAACTTTTACAAAAAATTTTATCACTCCACAAAGAGGATGTTGAGCCTTTTAAAGATAAACTGCGTCAAATTGATGAGTGGAGTGAGAGAAATAGAAGTCTTGCAATCAACAATATAGAGTTTGTCAACGATATACTTGATGCAATCTACTCTAAAGATCTCCCACAAAAATATACTAAAGAGGGCAAAATATCTACAACCAAAGAGGGATTTTTTAGGAAAAAGGCTTAATAATGGGACTATTTTCACTTCTTTCAATCAATGCTCAATCTCTAAGCAGCTTTCAAAAGGGTATCAATCTTGTTAACAAAAATATTAATAATGTTAATAACAAAAACTACACTAAAGAGCTCGCTCTCTTTAGCCAATCTTCCAACTATGGTGTTGCAATGCAAGAAGCTCACAGAATGTATGAGCAGCGCTATTTTGATAGATATATTCACGAAAATCAGCACTACCATTTCTATAATGAAGCCTCCTCTTCCCTAAACTCCATAGAGACACTCTTTAATGATATACAAGGCTCAGGTCTTAGTGAAACAATCAATAGCTATTTTGAAGCAGCCAATGAAATTATAAGTGCGCCAGAAAATATTCCAGCACGAGAAACCTTCTTAGAGCAAAGCCAACTCCTTATCACTAAATTTAAGAATATCTACAACTCCTTAGAAAATGAGAAAAGCAATCTCCATCTTGCTATGACGCAAGAAATAGATAAGCTCAACAATTTAAGCGACACTTTAGCTCTTCTTAACAAAAGAATAGCTTCGCAACCAACCCAGTTGAGCAATGAGCAAGAAAAGCTCAACGATCTTCTCAATGAGCGCGATAAGCTTATAAAAAAGCTCAGTGAGCATATCGATCTCAAAGTACGCTACAACGCCAACAATACTGCAGATGTTTTCAGCGCTAAGGGACATGCACTAGTACTGTTTGATAGAAGTTTTCATTTCTCTTTACGGCAAAGAAGCAAGGATTTAGGATATGG
>WGAX01000183.1 GCA_015494595.1 Nitratiruptor sp. | reverse complement strand
GAGTTGTTGCAATCTCTTTTCATCTCTTCCCACTACTAAAATTTTTTCTTTTCTTTTAATAAGGCCCTTAATGATGGCCTCAGCCATTTTACCCGTACCGATGATGGTTAGCATCAAAAACTCCTTCGAGGATTATTGTAACATAGCTTCTTGAAATTTGATATAATTTTCATAAAAAAGAGGAACTATGAAACGGTTTGCTCCTATCTTCTTGAGTATGCTACTTTTTATGGCAGGATGCTCTAACAAAAACCAGGCTGAGTATAATAAGAGTGATATTTACTGGTATCAGAAGATGATTTACTATATTAGTGCAGATGATTTAGATAAAGCAGATGAGTACTATACCTCTTTACAGAGTGAGCATTTTGCTTCGCCCCTGCTTAAAGAGGCTACGCTCCTAATGGCTCAAGCGCATATGGATAATGACGAATACTTAATGGCAAAATACTATCTGGATGAGTATAAAAAGCGTTTTGCAGATGATAAAAGTCTCCCTTTTATCGAATATTTGAAGATTAAAGCCTCCTTTTTGGCTTTTAAGAGTATTAACAGAGATCAAAAACTCTTGGCAGATACGATTAAGGAGGCGTTGGAGTATAAGCAGAAATTTCCCCACTCAAAATATAATCCTTTGGTTGATACGATGCTAACAAAGCTCTATCTGGCTCAGTATGTACTTGATAGAGAGATAGCCTCTTTGTACAAAAGAAGGGGTAAAGAAAAAGCTGCCAAAATCTATGAAGAGAGATACAAAAACTTTTGGCTAAAAAAAGATGAAATCGATATACCAAAATCTTGGTATGACTATTTGATAAACTGGTAGGAGAGAGAATGCAGTTGAGTGATTATAGTGCTTTTCCAGCAACACTTCCCATTGTGGTTGAAGATGATATGTTTTTATACCCCTTTATGATTTCACCTATATTTATAAGTGATGAAGCCAATATTGCAGCAGCCCAGGAGGCATTAAAAGATAATAGTCTTATTTTAATTGCTCCCTCAAAAGAGGGAAGAGAAGGAGAGAGAAGTTTTGATGCTATCTATCCAGCAGGGGTGATTGGCTCAATTATGCGCAAAGTCAATCTTCCTGATGGCAGAGTCAAACTCCTTTTTCAAGGATTAGCAAGAGGAAAGATTGTAGAGAAGGTCTCTAGCGCTCCTTTAAAAGCAGTAGTAGATATAATAGAATCAAAGCCCTATAATGAGATCAAAATAGAAGCCCTTCTTGAGGTATTACGAGAGAAAGTTCGTGCTTTGGCAAATGTAAGCAGCTCCTTTCCCCAAGATCTTATTAGAACCCTTGAAGAGAATCATGAGCCAAACCGTATAGCTGATTTGGTAAGCTCCGTCCTTAAGCTTAAAAAGAGCAGAGCCTATGAGATGTTTATTGAGGAGGATGTAGAGCAGCGTTTGATGCTGCTAATTGATGCAGTAACAGAGGAGATTGAGCAGAGTAAACTCCAAAGAGAGATTAAGAGCAAAGTAAGCTCCAAGCTAGAGCAGGCAAACAGGGAGTATTTTCTCAAAGAGCAGCTTAAACAGATCCAAAAAGAGCTTGGTGTCGATACCCAAAGAGAAGAGGAGATTGAGGAGTATCGCAAAAAGCTTGAGTCCCTCAAGCCGCATCTTACAGAAGAGGCTTATAAAGAGATCAAAAAGCAAATAGATCGCTATGCCAGAATGCATCCAGACAGTGCAGAGGCTGTAGTGATTCAAAGCTATTTGGATTGGGTATTGGAGGTGCCTTTTGGTAAATACTCCAAAAAGAAGCTCGATATTACAGATGTGCAAAGGGAGCTTGATAAAGACCACTATGGGCTTCAAAAAGCCAAAGAGAGAATTGTAGAGTATTTTGCTGTCAAAGAGCTTATGGAGTTAAGAGGAATTAAGAGTGAAAAGGGAAGCGGGGCAATTCTTTGCTTTGCTGGACCTCCGGGAATCGGTAAAACCTCCTTGGCAAACTCTATTGCCAATGCCCTTAAAAGACCTCTTGTTCGTATAGCCTTGGGAGGTTTGGAGGATGTAAATGAGTTAAGAGGACATAGACGCACCTATATTGGTGCAATGCCCGGGCGTATTGTACAGGGACTTATTGAGGCTAAAGAGATGGATCCGGTGATGGTGTTGGATGAGATTGACAAAGTGGGGCGCAGTATGCGAGGCGATCCCACTTCTGTGCTTTTGGAGATTTTAGATCCTGAGCAAAATACCCATTTTCGTGATTACTATCTCAATTTTAGTATTGATTTGAGTAATGTGATTTTTATTGCAACTGCTAATGATATTGGCTATATTCCAGCACCTCTAAGAGATAGGATGGAGTTTATCTTTCTTAGCTCCTATACTCCCAATGAGAAGTTTGAGATTGCTAAGCGCTATTTAATTCCTCAAGAGCTTAAAAAGCACGGTTTAAAGCGTACGGAGCTTACTATTAGCAAAGGTGCATTGGAAGCAATTATTGAAAAATATACCAGAGAGGCAGGAGTAAGAAATCTTAGACGCAGGATTGCAGATATTGTACGAAAGGCTGCAAAAGAGCTTTTGGAAAATCCAAAAATTACAAAAATATCTATCACATTGAAAAATTTGGATAAATATCTAGATAAGCCGGTGTTTGAGATTGAGGAGGTGGAAAAGAGTCCGCAAGTTGGTGTTGTGAACGGCTTAGCGTGGACGGCTGTGGGAGGTGATGTATTAAGAATTGAGGCTATTAAAATTAAAGGTAAAGGCTCCTTGCAACTGACAGGCAGA
Organism: Nitratiruptor sp.; assembly: GCA_015494595.1. GTDB lineage: Bacteria > Campylobacterota > Campylobacteria > Campylobacterales > Nitratiruptoraceae > Nitratiruptor. The sequence continues at coordinate 40,124 of WGAX01000183.1, read as the reverse complement.
TTAGGAGAGGTGATGAAAGAGTCTGCATCGATTGCATTTAGCGTGGTGAAGGTGCTTATTGATAGAGGCAAGATTCCTATTGAGCAAGAGGTAATCCCTAAAACCTTCAAAGAAAAAGAGGAGAATATAAAAGTAGATGCAAGCGAAGTCTACCGCCGCTATGATATTCATCTGCACATTCCAGAGGGGGCTACACCAAAAGATGGTCCAAGTGCAGGTATTACGATGGCAACAGCTATTGCCTCAATTTTGAGTGAGAGACGAGTACGCAGTGATGTGGCGATGACGGGAGAGCTGACGCTGAGCGGAAAAGTGTTGCCAATTGGAGGACTCAAAGAGAAACTCATAGCTGCTTATAAAGCAAAAATTCAAACAGTATTAGTACCCAAAAAGAACTATGATAGGGATTTGGATGAGATTCCAGAGGAGGTAGTGCAAAATCTTACTATTAAACCTGTTACGCATATAGAAGAAGTACTCAAAGAGGCTCTACTCTAAAGAGCCGTACTTCTCTATTTTGTAGGTAAGCTCTTTTTCTGCAATAGGTTTATTGATAAAATCATTAGCACCTGCATCAATAGCTCTTGTTTTTTGTGTCTCATCTGTGCTTAGTACAATAACAGGAATATTTTTAAAACGGGGATCTTTTCGCATATACTCCAATACTTCAATACCATCACGCCCTGGCATAATAATGTCTAAAAGAACAAAATCTATATCTCTGTTTTTATTGAGAATCTCTAATGCCTCTTGCCCATCTTGAGCTTCGAGGGTTTCGTAGACATTTGGATTTTGCTTAAGCATTGTTATAAGAAGTTTGCGTGTAATTGCATCATCGTCTACTAAGAGAATCTTCAACTGCTTCATTCATTTACCTCTTCTTTCATAAGTTTATCAAGCTCCTCTTTGAAAAAGTCCTTTTTGATAATATTGCGTAGAATATCATCAAAGAAGCTCTTTTCAATAGTTGCAATCTTTTTCATATCAAAACTTGGCTCAACAAGCAGAACAAATTTTGTGTGCGGAGCACTATTTTTGAGTTTTTGGATAATATGAAAATTGTATTCATCACTCTCTTTATCGATAAAGGCGACTCTATAGCGCTTATTTTTTATGCGTGTGACAAAATCTTCTAAATCCAATGCCATATCTACACTATACCCTAAGGATTTTAGTACATTGGCAAAGAGTTTGGCTTCTAGAGGACTCTTTTTAAGAAGTAAAATATCATAGTCATAACCATCATCTCGGTGCTCCTCTTCAGGAGAGGACTCCTCCTCTTTGGTTAGCTCTTGCAGTGTTGGAATATATTTTTTGTCGGGGAGGAAGGCTTTGAGAATTGTCTCTATATCTTTGCGATTTATTGGTTTTGTAATATACTCATCAAACCCCTTTTTCATAAAACGCTCTCTATCTCCTTTAAGAGCGTGGGCAGTAAGGGCGATGATGGGGGTTGGGATAAGGTGCATCTCTTTTTCATACAGATGTATCTCTTGGAGAGCTTCTACCCCATCTTTTATAGGCATTTGAATATCCATAAAGATAATGTCATACTGATTCTTTTTGAACTTCTCTATAGCTTCCTCTCCATTGTCTGCTAAATCAACTGTTAGTCCAAAATCCTCTAGTGTCTTTTTGATAAGTTTTTGATTGATAATATTATCCTCTGCTACTAAAGCTTTAGCATTGAATTTGATTGCTCCTGTGCTTGCAAGAATTTCACTCTTTTTATGTAAAGATTTGCTATTTTGCAGGTAGTACTCTAGGAGCTGTTTGAGTTTTGAGAAGTTCGCAGGCTCATAAACGATCTTCATAATTTTACCTGCAAACTCTTCAATACGCTTTTTGTAGGTTACTTTTGCTATGAGGGCTACAGGGATTTTATTAAGGTAGAAGTTTTTAATAGCGCTCTCTTTAATATAGTCAAAATCCAAAAGGGCAAAATTGATACTGCTTTGCTGGGCTATAATCTCTTTAAGATCTTCATTGACGACAAACTGCACACCAAAGTAGCGCATATACTCTTCAATATAGCGATTTTGTGTTTTGGGATGCTCTTTGGAAGCATAAAAGGCAATTTTAAGACTTGAGAATTTATCTTTGAGCGATTCTTGCAGGATTGGAATCTCTTCTAATTCCAGAGTAAAGTAGAAACGGCTCCCTTTCCCCTCTTCACTCTCTATTTTTAACTCTCCTCCCATAAGTTTGATAAATTCGCTTGAGATTGTGAGTCCAAGTCCTGTACCCCCATATTTTCGGGTAACGGAGAGATCTGCTTGAGAAAATGCTTCAAAGATCTTGTCTCTTTTATCTTTTGGAATACCAATGCCTGTATCTCGTACCTCAAATTGGATAATGGCATAAGCATCCTTTTCGCCAATCTTTCTAATTTCTACTGCAATTTCACCACCTTTTGGTGTAAATTTGACTGCATTGCTAATGAGATTAATAAGTACCTCTTTTATTTTAGTAGGATCCCCTTTTAAAGGACGCTCTAGGTTTGGATCTACAAAAAATGCAAGATCAATATTTTTCTCTGCTGCTTTTGGTGCATAGACCTCTACAGCATTTTCAAACTCTGTAATTGGCTCAAAAACAACGCTCTCTAGCTCAATCTTTTTACTCTCAATTTTTGCAAAATCAAGAATATTATTAATAATCTCCAAAAGATTTTGGGAGCTTTTTTCTATAATATTGACAAAATCTTTTTGCTCCTCATTAAGAGGCGTATTTTTTAAAAGCTCGGTAAATCCCATAATACCATTAAGAGGGGTACGAATTTCGTGGCTCATATTTGCCAAAAACATACTTTTGGCTTTGTTTGCCTCTTCTGCAGCCTCTTTGGCATCTTCTGTGCGTTTAAGAGCTAAATCTAATAGCTCATAGGCTTTGTCGATCCCTTCAATGGTATCAAGGTTAATCTCTTGAGCAAGAGAGCCTTTTGCTTTGATAATGTCATCAGAGAGTGCTACTTTTTTCAAAAGATTTTCTAATTTTTCCAAATTATAGGAGAAATCTCTAGAGAAGAGGTAGCTATAGATAAAGAGTATAACAGACAAAATCCAAATGAGCAGGCTAAAGAGCAGTGCAGTAAAGGAGAATTGGAGCTCTTTTGCTACATCACCCTCCAACCATATATAGCTGTCTTTTATGAAATTATACAAAGAAGCGCTTTTTTGAGTATTGATTTGTCTCCATTTTTGAAGAGGTAAATTGTTATGAGCTAAAAAGGAGACTCTAAGAGCTTTGAGCTCTTTGTAGAGTTTTTCAAAATGGCTCTTTTGAATGAGCATAGAGAGTTGAGCAGCAATTGCAGGATCAAGTTTGGAAAAATTTAAGAAAGCATCAGCCTTTGGGATAAGTGAGAGCTCAAGGGTTTTGCACTCTCTGTTTGTTTGGGCAAGAGTGGAGCAGTAGCTAAGGTATGCCTCCTCTAGTGTTGTATATTCTAAGCTATAGACAAAAAGATTGTATAAATATCCATCTTGCCATAGTTTTTTATTGGGTAGATTTTCTATAATTTTTTGGATGTGCTCTAAAAGGGTAGAGTTGATGCTATTGGTGTAGAGGCCAAAAAAGATAGAGCGAAAGGTGTCGCTATGTTGGAGTGTTTTTTTCCTTGCTATTTTGATGAGGCTTAATGTATTGAGAAGCTGTACATATTGACTACTTTGAGGTAGTTGCTTAAATTTAGCTATAATCTTGTCAGTTTTTGTAAATTGTGCTCGCAAATCTTTTGGAGCGGCTCTGTTGGCAAGGTAACGAGCTACTACACTTCGCTCCTTTGCACTTTCATATAAAATATCTGTTAAGATTTTTGCGCTGAGAAGATTTTGCTGCGTCTTTTTATTATTGAGATAGGTAGTGGCAAAATACCATAAAAAAAAGGAGGAGACAAAAAAGAGGAGCAGAATAGGCAAAAGTGTAACTATTTTTAGCCTATTTTTCATTCCAAGTGCCATTGCGTATACCCTTTATAGTTGTTTTAGGCTAGATTCTAAAGAGCCTATAGCCTCTTGCAGCTGCTTACTTAAGAAATTGTCCATAGGATAATTGGATATGATATTATTGAGCAATAAAACTAAATTGCTAAGTCTTAAACTCTCTGCTACGCTTTTGAGCTGCTTTGCCTTTTTCAAAAACTTCTCTTTACTCATTTTAATATTATTCAAGGTTTTAAGTTCAATGATAAAATCCTCTATAATCTCTTTAAAGTCATCTTTACTAATTTGAGTCAGATCTAGCGAATCTTTTAGATCATCTACTGTCACAATAAAAGGGTTTGGCTCCTTTTTAAGCTCTTCAAGATCTGTAATGCATTTTTTTACTAGATCTGGATTTTGATTGATATTAACTTGATCTAAATATTTGGCACACTCTTGCAGATAGAGATTGCGTGCAAAAGAGGCCAGCTTATGCAATTCACTATAGTTATTATATGCTAAATTGAGTTTAATTTCATTAATGAGCTCTCTTAGATACTCTTGATACTCATTCAAGGAGAGTCCCAACTCCTTGGCAGCTTCATTAATGGCAAAGCCTTTTTGCTCTTTTGCAGGAATTTGTGTTGTAGTAGGAGCCTCTTGTGGAGGGGTATAAAGAGGAGTATATAGGACAATCTCTTTGTCGATAGAGACTTGGAAAGTGTCTGCTAAAAAGAGGATGTAGCTATAGTACTCTTGTAAAATTTCTATAAACTTTTGTGCCTCTAAATCTTTTTTAGCGCGTGAGAGAATCTCAAAGGCTGGTTGCAGGCGAAGGTTGGCAGCAACGCCTTTGAGCGTATGAATCGTATTGTAAAGGCTTTTGATATTATTGCTTTTAAGGTATTTGTTTATTTCATCTAGCTTCTCTACTGCTTGAGCGATATACTCTTTGATAAAATCTATGACAATCTCTTGGTCAAGATTGAGATCGTGAGCAATCTCTTCAAGCTCCAAAGGAGGAAACTCCTTTTTTTCTATAGGGATTTTTTTATTTTGTACTGTATGCTGCGACTGCGCTAGTATTGCAAGGCACTCATTAAAAGTATTGAGCTCAAATGTAACAAGATAGTAAAGAGTAGGATTCACACAGCCTGTAAGTTGGTTAACCTTGACAAAAACTTCCAACACTTTGCCACTTTTTGTCTGGAGAAGAGCTCTGTGGGTGACTGCGTTGTTTGTAAGGATGTAATCGATCCAGTGAAAGCTTGTAAATTGGTAGATATATCCTGCTTTTTTGACAAAAAACTGGGCTACATCTGTTACCTCTTTTGTAAACTCTTCAGGTGAGGAGTACCCTAACATCTCCAAGGTCTGCTCATTGATAGCAATAAGCTTTTTGTGTGCATTATAGAGTATCAATGCAAATCCCACCTATCATTTTTACTTAATTATGGCATAAAAAAGCGAAAAATAGCATTAATTAAGCCTCTTTTTGAGCTCTAAGGCATCCTTTGGATTGAGTACCAAACTCAACTCATCTACAGATGCCTTTTTAATATTCTCAAAGCTTCCAAAGTAGTCTAAAAGCCTTTTCATCTTTGCTTTTCCAATCCCTTTTACTGCCAAAAGCTCTATCTCTTTTGCCCTTTTTTCCCGCTGCTTTCGTTGGTACATAAGAGCAAACCTGTGTGCTTCATCCCGTAATCTTTGTAAGAACTGTAATCTTTTATCGGTTGATAGAAGCGTAATTTTACCTTTTTGGCAATAAAGTATATCTTTTGCACTCCCTTTAGAGCGTTTTGCTTTTGTATCAATTTTCTCTTTTGCTATGGCTACCACATCAATATCGACTCCAACACTTTGTAAAATATTTTTAGCCAATACTCTTACACTCTCTCCTCCATCAATAAGCCACATATCAGGAGGAGGATTGGTAGCAAAGCTTTGCGCTCTTCTTGTCAATATTTCCCGCATTTGGGAATACTCATCAAGGCTTGTAAGGTTATAGTGGCGATAGTGCTGCTTATCAAAACTGTGTTGATTATATACAATCATTGCTCCTACAGGAGTGCTCTGATGCAGATGAGAGGTATCAAAGACTTCAATGCGGTAGGGTGGGGCTGCTAAGCCTAAGAGCTCTTGGAGCTTATGTTGTATGAGGGGCTCATCTCTTTGCTGCCGTATAATCTCCTTGGCATTAAGAAGTGCTAGTTGTGTCAGTTTATATTTTTTACCCTTTTGAGGAGCAAGAATTGTACATTTTTTGCCTTTAGTTTGCGTAAGAAACCGCTCAATCTCCTCCCTATCTGTAAAATCGTGAGCTACCAAAATTTGAGAAGGACTAATGGGACTCTCGTGGGTATAAAATTCTAAAAGCAGACGCTTATACGCCTCATCTTTGTCAAATCCTCTTTTGCTGTCAATGAAGAAGCTCTCACTACTGCTAGCTACTACTTTTCCCTCGCGCATAAACATTTTGACAACTGCTACTTTGTTAGGAGAGGAAGCGATTGCAAAAATATCGAGATCCTCCATTTTTACTAAATCGATCTGACTTTGGATCTGTATGGAGTCGATTTTTTTAATACGATCGCGTATCTTAGCAGCCTCTTCAAAGCGCAACTGCTGGGCTAAGTGGTGCATTTTTTCTTGTAATTTTGCAATAAGAAGCTCTTTATTATAGATGTGCTTGAGAGCTTGATGAAGGATTGTATGATACTCCTCTTTGGTAACTTTTCCCTCACAAGGGGCAAGGCACCTTTTGATCTGGTAGAAGAGGCAAGCCTTTTTGCCTTTTATGCAGGACTCTTTTTGTACGAGGGGAAAAAGCTCATATATGCTATCAACAATCTCTTTAGCAGCGTTTGGAAACGGACCAAAGTATTTAATATTTGTACCTTGTATCACTTTTCTTGTTAATTTAATGCGTGGAAATTCCTCGTTAAAATCTACATAGATATAGGGATAGGTTTTATCATCGCGAAGTAAAATATTATATTTTGGTTTAAGCTGTTTAATAAGAGAGTTTTCTAAAATGAGTGCATCATTCTCATTTTCTACGAGGATATATTCAATATTTGCAGTCTCTTTGAGCATTTTAGCGATGCGGGGAGAAAGATTTAAAGCTGGTGAGAGAGGGTTGAGACGAAAGTAGCTCTTAATGCGCTTTTTAAGACTCTTTGCCTTGCCAATATAAAGGAGCTTTCCCTCCTTGTCAAAATATTGATAAACGCCCGGTTTATCTGGGAGGTTTTTAATTGTTTGCAGAAGAGGCATTTTTTTTGATCTGATCTTTGATGTGGGCTAAAAGGGTAGAGAGTTTTTCATCGGTAGTATAGATTGTAAACTCCCCTTGCGCTTGCTCTTTATATTGTTGAAGGGGTGGGGGTGAGTAAGGCTCTTGTGGCGCTACAAATTTATGATAACCTTTGATATGTGTAAAAGTGAGTATTTGACACTCCTCAATCTTCTCTTTAGCCAGTTTTAATATGTCATTTATAGGTTTTTTATTATAATTGAACTCCATTGCAAAGGCCGGATGGTTAAAAACAAAGTAGAGTGTGCCATTTTTTTGATAGAGATAGAGAATATGATCTTTGAAGCGGGGTGGTAGAAGTGATAAGATTTTGCGAAAACAGCGACTTTGCCAAAATTTGGGATGATGGGAATAGAGATGTTTAAAAATTGTTGTAGGATTTTTCATATAGTTATTATAGCACTTTTTTTGGTAGCTATGGCAGGATGCGGGTATAAAGCAGATCCCTATTACCCCTCAAAGCAAGAGATACAAAAATGATCTATGATTATCTGATTGTGGGGGCAGGGATTGCAGGACTCTATGCTGCTTTGAATATCCCTTCCAATAAAAAAACTCTTATTCTTGCAAAAGATCCTCTATGGGAGTGTAATACCTTCTATGCACAAGGAGGTATTGCTACGGCTGTAGATAGTGATGATGTAGCTTTGCATATAGAAGATACTCTAAAAGCTGGTGCTGGGCTTTGTAATAGGGAAGCGGTTGAAATCCTCAGCCGTAACTCCATAGCTGTTATAGAGGATCTTTTGGCTAGAGGCTTTGAGTTTGATACAGATGAGAAGGGTAATCTGCTCTTTACTAAGGAGGCTGCACACTCACGCGCTAGAATACTGCATGCAGGAGGAGATGCTACGGGCAGAGAGCTGCACCGCTTTTTGTTGCAGCAGACGGAAGCTACAGTATTAGAGGGTGTGGTAGTTATAGATTTGCTTATAGAAGATGATATAGCCTATGGGGTGTGTGTGCGTCAAGGAGCTAGAGAGTTTACGATCTATGCTAAAAATATCTCTATTGCAAGTGGGGGAATTGGCTCGCTGTATGAGTATCATACCAACGCAAAGATGATAAGTGCAGATTTGCAAGGTATAGCTGCAATGAGAGGGCTTCCTTTAAAGGATATGGAATTTACTCAGTTTCATCCCACTGTTTTTGTTTACAATACAAGAGCAAGAAAATATCTTTTAACAGAGGCTTTAAGAGGTGAAGGGGCTACGGTAGTGGATGAGAGAGGAGAGCGCTTCTTGTTTGAATATGATCCAAGAGGAGAGTTAGCACCTAGAGATATTGTGAGCCGTGCAATCTATCGCCACCAAAAAAAAGGGCATAAAGTCTATCTTAATTTTAGTGCTTTTAATGAGGAGTTTTTCAAAAAGCGCTTTCCCACAATCTATCGCAATTTTCAAAATCTTGGTTTTAATGTTCCAAAAGAGCAGGTGCCAATTTCTCCTGCGTTTCACTTTATTATGGGCGGAATCGCCACAGATACTTGGGGCAGAGTTGAGGGTATGCAAAATCTCTATGCTATTGGTGAAGTAGCTTGTACGGGTGTGCATGGTGCCAATAGACTAGCAAGTAACTCCTTGTTAGAAGGATTGGTCTTTTCCAAAAGGGCTGTTGAGGATAGTTTAATAAATGAGTTTTCTTATACACCAAAAGAGTTTGCCATTGAAAAAAGGCAGTTGGTAAAAAGCGAAGATGCAAAGTTCAAATCGTTGCTAAGAAAAACGATGTGGGAAAAGGTTGGTATTATTCGCAAGCCCTCAGAGCTGCAAGAGGCAAAAGATATTGTAACCCAAATAGCCAATAAACCAATAGGCTATCTTTTACGCTTAAGACTGGCAAGCGCATTAGCGATAATAGAAGCTGCTATTGCAAGAAAAAAGAGTGTAGGCGCGCACTATATCGAAGAAGAGGGAGGAGTTTAAATGCATGGAGTAGAATTGACCCATACCTGGATAGGGTATTTGAACCTTATCATTTTTGTTGTAGGCTACTATTTCATAGCTGCTGAAGAGAAGTTCCATATGAATAAGGCAAAGCCGGCCCTGCTTATTGGAACATTGATGTTTATGTTGCTGGGGATCTATTTCACTATTAACCATTTAGATCCTCATCCACTCCATAGTGAAATGGAGAAGCTCATTTTAGAGATTGCTGAGATCTTCTTCTTTTTATTTGTGGCAATGACCTATATTGAGACATTGATTGAGCGACAAGTGTTTGATGTGCTTAAATATAGGCTTACCTCAAGAGGTTATAGCTATAAAAAGCTCTTTTGGATTACAGGAGCTTTGGCGTTTTGGATTTCACCTGTAGCCGATAACCTTACTACTGCGCTGATTCTCTCCACCGTGCTTTTTACCATAGACAAAACAAAGACGCAGTTTTTAGTGCCAGGAGCTATCAATATTGTTGTAGCTGCCAATGCAGGGGGTGCTTGGAGCCCTTTTGGTGATATTACTACACTTATGGCTTGGACGGCTGGCAAGGGAGAGTTTATAGACTTTTTATATCTTTTTGTACCCAGTATTGCAGGATGGCTACTAACTGCGTGGCTCTTATCCTTTTTTGTGCCAAAAGGGGAGCCCCATTTTGATGCTTCTTTGCCAAGGGCTGAGCTTAAACCGGGAGCAAAAGTGGTGATTTGGTTGGGTGTGTTTACCATATTTATAGCAGTCACTGGACACCAGTTTTTTCATTTTCCCGCAATGTGGGGTATGATGTTTGGTTTGGCTTTGCTTAAGATGTACTCCTATATTCATAGGCTTAAAAACAAAAGCGATCATTTCGACGTCTATGTAAATATGAAAAATGTAGAAAATGATACACTCCTCTTTTTCTTTGGAATTTTAAGTGCAGTGGGAGCTTTGCATTTTATGGGATATTTGGAGTATATTGTCAAGCTTTATGATATTATTGGTCCCACTGCAGGTAATATTGGTGTTGGATTTATCTCTGCAATTATTGACAATGTGCCTGTAATGAGCGCAATCTTAAAAGCCAATCCTCCAATGGGAATTGATCAGTGGCTGCTTGTAACTATGACTGCTGGAATTGGTGGAAGCCTCATTAGCTTTGGTAGTGCAGCAGGAGTTGGCGTAATGGGAAGACTTCGAGGGATTTACACTTTTGGATCCCATATGAAGTATGCATGGACAGTGCTTGCTGGCTATATTTTATCAGTTGTTTTATGGTATATTCAGTTTGAGATTTTTGGTTTGTATTAAAGGAAGTAGATGCAAAAGGTGCCAATAGTAATCTTGGATTTTGGAAGCCAGTATACGCAACTTATTGCTAGAAGGCTCAGAGAGGGTGGAGTCTATTGCGAAATTTACCCCTATTTTGAAGATATAGAAAAGATAAAAGAAAAATCTCCTCAAGGTATAATCTTTAGCGGGGGGCCTGCAAGTGTCTATGAAGAGGATGCTCCAAAGGTGGATAGAGAAATTTATGAGCTTGGTATTCCAATTCTTGGGATCTGTTATGGAATGCAGCTCATTGCTACCGATTTTGGTGGTGAAGTGATAAGGGCTTTGGAGCACGAATATGGCAAGGCAAAGCTCTATTTTGATCCCCTCCACGGCAGAGTTTCTCCTCTATTTGAGGGTACAAGAGATGGGCAGATTGTATGGATGAGTCACGGTGATAAGGTGGTGAAGCTGCCAGAAGGGTTTGTCAAAATCGCTCATACAGACAACTCTCCTTATGCTGCCATCGCCAATGAGGAAAAAGCTATTTATGCGCTGCAATTTCACCCAGAAGTCTCCCATTCCGAAGAGGGTGCAAAAATTTTGCAAAACTTTGCCATCAATATTGCAAAAGTCAAGCCCGATTGGGATATGGGACACTTTGCCAAAGAGCAGATTGAAAAGATTCGCCAAAGGGTTGGCAAAGATAAGGTGTTGTGCGCTTTGAGTGGGGGAGTGGATAGCTCGGTAGTAACAGCTTTATTGTATGAAGCGATTGGCAATCAGCTTATTCCTGTCTTTGTAGATAATGGATTACTAAGAGAGGGAGAAAGAGAGAAAGTAGAATATGTGTTTAAGAGCCTTCTTAAAGTCCCTCTTATAGTCATTGATGCAAAGAGGCGCTTTTTAGATGCTTTAAAAGGTGTAACAGATCCAGAGCAAAAAAGAAAGATTATAGGACACACATTTATAGAGGTGTTTGAAGAGGAGGCCAAAAAGCATAAAGATGTAAAATATTTAGCCCAAGGCACCCTCTATCCAGATGTGATTGAATCGGTCTCAGTCAAAGGTCCTAGCCAGACAATCAAATCGCATCACAATGTGGGGGGGCTTCCTGATTGGATGCAGTTTGAGCTTATTGAGCCGCTTAGAGAGCTTTTTAAAGATGAGGTAAGAAAGTTAGGTTTAGAGCTTGGACTTCCAAAAGAGATGGTCTATCGCCACCCATTTCCAGGACCAGGACTTGCTATTAGGATTTTGGGAGAGGTTACACCAAAAGCTTTGGAGCTTGTGCGAAGGGCTGATACCATTTTGTTAGAGGAGATTAAAGCCCACGGACTCTATGAGAAGCTTTGGCAAAGTTTTGCAGTGCTGCTTAATGTCAAAAGCGTTGGAGTTATGGGAGACAAAAGAACCTATGAAAATACGGTAGCTTTGCGTATAGTTGAAAGCAGTGACGGGATGACTGCAACCTTTGCCCATATCCCTCACGATCTGTTAGAGCTAATAAGCAATCGTATTATCAATGAAGTAGATGGCATTAATAGAGTGGTTTTTGATATTACCTCCAAACCGCCAGGAACGATAGAGTGGGAGTGATCTATATCCTCTCTGATACAGATATTCAAGGGGCAAAAAAGCTGCCAGTAATCTGGCAGCGTTACTTTCCCCCCTCTGTGGATATTGCTGCCTACGATTACTTGCTCTTTACCTCCAAAAACGGCGTTAAAGCGATCAACTACTATACTGATAGTTGGAAAACTATCCCCTCTTTGGCCATTGGCAAAGCTACTGCTAAAACCATAGAGCAGCTAGGTGGAAAAGTGGCTTTTGTGGCAAAAAGCTTTTATGGCAAAGATTTTATTAAAGAGGTAGCTAAAAGATTTAAAGGTGCTAAATTTTTATATCTGCGTCCTAAAAGGGTGGCTACCGATATAGCAGCTATTGCCAAAGAGTTGGGATTGGATGTTAAAGAGGCAGTTATCTATGAGACTCTGTGCCAAGAGTGTGATAGAGTAGAGCCTCCTCCAAAAGGCTCCACCATTATTTTCTCTTCACCTTCTACTATTCGCTGCTTCTTTGGCTGTTTTGAGTGGGATAGCAGTTATAGGGCTGTAGTAATTGGCAAGAAGAGTGCTAGCGCTATGCCAAAAAATATCTTTTATATACTCTTTGAGCAGATGAGTTTACAAGAGATTGTGGATAGTTTGCAAAAAAAAGTATAAATTGGCAGAATTTTGCTATAATTACATAAAGCCTGAGCGGTGCGCTACCCGCAGTATGGGGGTCCGACAATCGCACTATTGAGGGAGGTCTGTAGTCTTTGGTGTGTGTCGGCGACTTTAGCGGGGCCCATAAAGCCGCCGCCTAATCCAAAGCTCGCTCCCTCTTCTTTGGTCTAAGGGACCATTGCATTGCGTGAACGCCCGCTTGGGCTTTTGCTATTTATCAAAAAATGACCGTAAAACCACCTCCTTCCGGTGATGGATATAAGGTCATTCAGGCGTAGTCTAATTTTTTTGTATAATACTCAATGACGGTCAAAAACCAAAGCCGTCGGTCAAGGTGGGATACACCTGACCTAAAATGCCCGTCAGCAACCTAAGGTCGCTTAGGGGAGCGGGAATCCACCTCGTTTACGCGGTGGAGTATCAAGCTAAAAGGCATTTTATTATGATAGTTATGGTGGTTGGAAGCGGCGGTAGAGAGTATGCCATAGGATTGGCACTGAAAAGAGATAAGAGTGTAGAAGAGATCTTTTTTGCTCCTGGTAATGGTGCTACCTTGGAGCTTGGAGAAAATGTAGATATTAGTGATTATAATGAGCTTGCCCAGTTTGCCAAAGAGCGCTCTGTTGATTTGACAATTGTAGGTCCTGAAGCACCTTTGGTAGAGGGTATAGTAGATATTTTTAAAGAGCAGGGCTTAACTATCTTTGGACCTTCCCAAAAAGCAGCTCTTCTTGAGGGCTCAAAAATCTTTATGAAAAACTTCTTAAAAAAATATAATATTCCAACAGCTAGATATATTGAAACCTCCCTTATGGAAGAGGCAGCAGAGTTTATTGATGAATTGAGCCCTCCTATTGTCGTCAAAGCTGATGGGCTTTGTGCTGGCAAAGGGGTTATTATTGCCCAGACACGCCAAGAGGCAAAAGAGGCAGCTGCTAAAATGCTCAGTGGAGAGGCTTTTGGGCCAGCGGGAGAGAGAGTTATTGTTGAAGAGTTTTTAGATGGATATGAGTTAAGTATTTTTGCAATAAGCGATGGCAAAGATTACACAATTCTTCCAGCAGCCCAAGATCATAAGCGTCTTTTAGATGGTGATAAAGGACCAAATACGGGAGGTATGGGGGCTTATGCGCCTACGCCGCTCATAGATGAGAAGCTCTATAAAAAGATTGAAGAGCGTATTATCGCTCCAACGATTGAAGGAATGGCAAAAGAAGAAACACCATTTGAGGGAGTGCTGTTTGCGGGGCTTATGATTGTAAATGGGGAGCCTTATGTATTGGAATTTAATGTGCGCTTTGGTGATCCAGAGTGTGAAGTGCTGATGCCTCTGCTTAAAACTCCTGCAAGTGAGCTTTTCTATAAAGCAGCTACTAAAGATTTAAAGAGTGTAGATATAGAGTTTTTTGATAAATATGCTGTAGGTGTAGTGGTTGCAAGCCAAAACTACCCTTATGGTAAGAGTAAACCTAGTGAAATTATTATTGATGATATTGTGCATGGAGATCTCAAAGAACATGCACATATCTGCTTTGCAGGAGTGAGCTTAATAGAAGGAAAACTTTATGCAACAGGAGGAAGAGTGCTTGTGTGTGTAGGTATAGGAGATACGATTCAAGAAGCAAGAGATTATGCCTATTTATTAACAGGCCAAGTGCATTTTGCCGGTAAAAAGTTTAGAGCAGATATAGCTTATCAAGCATTGCAAGCCGATGTTTCGTAAATTTTTTCTCTCCTTATCTCTTGCTGGGGCACTCTATGCAAAAGAGGCATTGCGTATCTACTCTTATGAAGTGGAGGCAGCTAAAGAGAGTGTAAAAGCTCAAAAAAGAGTAGTTGTAGAGTATAAAGATTACCATATTGAAGCAGAGCGTGCAGAGTATGACAAAGCAAAGGGGATTGTAAAGCTTTTTGGCAATGTCTCTTTGATAAAAGATGCTACATATACATTTTTAAGCGACTTTGCAATTTTGGATCTCTATAATGAAAAACTGTTAGCAACTCCTATCTTTTTTACTGAATACAGTACAAAAGTATGGGCAGCAGCTACAAGTGCAAAGGTACAAAAACCTAAAGTTACACTACGAAACGCTTTTATATCGAGTTGTGATGTAAGATGCAGCGATTGGCGTTTCTATTTTAAAGATGGTCTTTTGGATCGGCAAAAGCAGTGGGTGGATCTTCATGGAGTCCGTCTCTATTTAGGGGATTATCCTATTCTCTATCTGCCTTATATAGGGTTTTCTACCTTTAGAAAGCGCCATTCTGGTCTTTTAAAGCCAAAAATGGGCTTTTCAGAAGATGAGGGCTTTGTCTATTTGCAGCCTATCTATTTTGCTCCTAAGCCTTGGTGGGATTTAGAAATTGAGCCCCAAATCCGTACAAAGCGTGGATATGGAATCTACTCTACATTCCGTTTTGTAGACTCTTTATACTCATTTGGATCTATAAGACTTGGATATTTTGATGAAAAGAGCAGCTATGCAAGAGGGAAAAGATTAAAAAATGATAAGCACTATGGTGCTGAAATTTTTTATAAGCGTACAAATCTCTTTACATCTGCCCACAATGTTTATGAGAATGATGGACTCTATGTTGATATAAAAAGCTATAATGATGTAGATTACTTTAACTTGCAAAAGAATAGATTAGTAGAGGGTATTGATAGTCAAATTACATCTCGCCTCAATTATATCTATAACTACAATACCCACTATTTTGCAATCTATACAAAGTATTTTAAGGATAATAGAAAAGTTAGTAACTCTGCAACCTTGCAGCTGATGCCAGCTTTGCACTATCACAAATATGAGACTCCTATTTTTACTAATTATCTCTCTTATAATGTAGATGCGATGATTAACCATTTTTATAGGGATAAAGGGCTTAATGCTTTAGAGTATAAACTCAATATTCCCATTACCTTTCACTATTCGCTTTTTGATGATTATGTGGGATTTGCCATTAGTGAAAATCTTTTTGCCGATTATGCAGATTATAATTTTGTCAAGAAGAATCTTAATAAAAAGTGGAAAAATAGCTATGTATATCGTAATGAGCATAGGATTAGCCTTTTTAGTGATCTTATAAAGCGCTATCCTAGCTTTTTGCATACGCTGCATCTTGATGCTACTTTTTTTATACCAAGTTATGAAAAAACAAGAGGTGATCAAGCGCCTTTTATTAATATTGAGGATAAAAGCAAAAGAGTTGTTTTGAGTTTGCAACAATATTTTTATGAGGGAGATGGCCAAGAGCGATTATATCACAGATTGGCACAGCCTATTTTTTATGATGAGAGTGACAAGTTTGGAGATTTGGAAAATGAGATTGGGATCAAGTGGAAAGATTTTACCTTCAATAGCGATATTTTCTATTCTCATACCCGCTCCACTTTTACCTCTATTGCCACAACCCTAACCTATCGTGATCCACGTTATGAGCTTTTTTTGAGTCATTTTTATAAAAATAGGGTAAAAGGAGAGAGAGATTCCAATTTTATACGCTTTAAAGGGAGTACGGCTTTATCAAAAAAATATAAACTATTTGCTACAATAGATTTTGACATTAAAGATAATAATGCTCGGAGTTGGAGTGTAGGCTGGAGTATGCATAAAAAATGTTGGGGATATGAGATAAGCTATAAAAGAGAGGTATTACCAATTTTAAGTAGTGAGGGTAGTCGATCATATGAGAATAATGTAGTCTTTTTTAGAATAGAGCTCTATCCCTTAGGAGGTATTGCAAACTCCATAATTGATACAGAAACACAAAAGGTATTGTAAGGGATGAATACAGAAGCAAAAGTTGGATTGTTTGTAGCAATTGGCCTCTTTTTTCTCTTTTTACTTAGTACGCAGGTGAATAAGTTTGCAAATGTGGGGAAAAAAGGGTATGTAATTTATGCTTTATTAGATGATGCTAACGGTTTGGAGCGTAATGCTAAAGTTAAGATTAAAGGTGTAGATGTTGGGTATGTTAGGCGTTTGGGGCTGGAGGGCAAAAGGGTAAAAGCAGAGCTTTTTATCTATCAAGGGGTAAAAATTCCACAAGACTCTATTGTGACTTTACAGCAGCAGAGCCTGCTTGGAACCAAATTTTTATCTATTGAGCCTGGTAATTCCAATGAGTATGTACAAGAAGGGGGAGTGCTGAGACGCCAAAAAGAGTATGTCTCCTTTGATCAAACCTCTACTACTATTAATGAAGCAGCAAAAGAGTTTAAAGCATTTATCAGTGAGTTGCGCCGCTCTATTGCAGGAGCAAGTGGAGAGGATCTTAAAAAGAGCATAGAGAATCTTCATAAAATTACTGAAAATCTTAAAACTCTTATTGAAAAAAATCAGCAAAATATAGAAGCAAGCATAGAAAATATCAAAAAGATGGGTGAAGAGCTGGCAAAAGCGGGAGCAAAATTTGGCAGTATGAGTGATGAATTTTCTTATACGGCAAAAACGATTAATAAAAAGCTTCCTGCTATTCTCAAAAGGGTAGATGAGCTTACGCTCTATTTGCGCGATCTTGGAAAAGATGCAAAGAAAAAAGTGCCGCACTTAATGGAAAAGTTTGCTAAAATTGAGACAGATTTAGAGGATATTTTACAATCTAATAAAAAGCCTCTCTCTAGTGCTATTAAATCTGCTGATCAGTTTTTTAGTAATGGGAGCAGCTCCTTTAAAAAGTTGGATAAATATCTCTCTGCTGTGGGTAAAAGTAAGATTGATGTCAATTTTAAGAGCTACTATATGAGTAAAGATAGCTATAATAAAAATATTTTTGGTATTAGTTACATTCCTTCACCCAATAAAGCCTATATTTTAAATGTTGTAGCAAGTGATGATTATTCACAAAGAGATTCACAAGGACACTTCATACCTCCTAAAAAGCATGAGGATACTAATTACTATGTGGATGCGCAGTATGCTAGACGCTATGGAGATTTTCGTTTTCGCTTAGGTCTTTTTGAAAGTACTGGAGGAATAGGAGCAGATTACTATCTTTTTAATGATCGGGGTAAAGCCTCTTTAGAGCTTTACGATTTTAATGCAGTTAATGATGTACGAGGAGATGAGCCTCATCTAACACTCTCCTATCGACATAGATTCTTAAAACATTTAGATACCTATATAGGTGTGGATAATATTCTTAATAGCAAAGCGAGGAACTTTTTTCTAGGATTAGGGCTTGATTTTATCGATCAAGATATGAAGTATCTTTTAGGTACTGTGAGTGGAGCGGGGTCGTTTATTAAATGAGCGAAGATCCAGTAAGTTTAATTCATGAAGCCCTAGAGACTTTGGGGCTTCCTCCAATGATCTCTTACATAGACCTCAAAAAGCGTTATAGACAGCTGAGCAGAAAATATCATCCCGATATTGTTGGAAATGGTAACGATGCTATGGCAAGAATAAATCGAGCCTATGAGATTCTTAAAAAGTATATGGAAAATTACCGATTTAGTTTCTCAGAGGAGGAGATTTTAAGGCAGTTTCCTCATAAAGAGTATCAGGAAAAATTTCGATTTTGAAAGGAAGTAGATGAAGTGTCGCTTTGAATTTGAGATGAATAATCTACACGAGATTTATGAATTTGGAGAGGTTGCACGACAGGCAAATGGCTCAGTGCTGCTTAAAAGTGGTAAAACTGTGATGTTGGCAACTGTTGTCATAGAAAAAGAGCCAGTAGAAGAGGATTTTTTACCCCTTACGGTACAGTATATTGAAAAAAGCTATGCAGCTGGCAAGATTCCCGGAGGATTTGTAAAAAGAGAGCAAAAGCCAGGAGACTTTGAGACCTTAACTGCCCGTATAGTAGATAGAGCATTGCGTCCGCTTTTTCCAAAAGGATTTTTATATCCGGTGGTAATTACTGTTATGGTGTTGAGCGCAGATGCCCAAAGCGATTTGCAGGTATTGGCGCTAAAAGCTGCAAGTGCAGCGCTATATATCTCTGATATTCCTATCCGTAAGGCGGTCAGTGGAGTAAGGGTAGCCAAGATTGATGGCAATATTGTTTACAATCCCACACTAGAAGAGCTGAAAAAGAGTACACTTGATCTCTACTTAGCCGGTACGGCAGAAGAGCTTTTAATGATAGAGATGGCTGCTATTGGAAGCTATAGAACAGAGGTTGTGCCTACGACGCCAATAGATCCCTTTATGGATCCCACATTGGCGGAAGAGGTTATAATGGTAAAAGAGCCCAATGCAATGCCTGAAGAGGAGCTGGCACAGATTATTAAAGAGGGTAAAGAGGTTTTAATCCAAGAGTGTAAAGAGTATGAGAAATACTTTATTGAAATTGCTAAACCGATGTTAGAGCTGCCTTTAGAGCCTGAAAAAATTAATGAAGAGCTTTGGCTCTATATTGATGAGATCTATAAAGATGAGATTAAAGATGCCATAACTGCGATGGCAAAGAGTGAAAGAAACGAGCTTCTTAAAGAGATCGCCAAAAAGATTGCCGAAGATGAGGTGGCACAAGAGCAGGGTTGGGAGTATGAGCTTATTTATAAAGTAGTAGAGAAATATAAGCGAAAAATTGTTAGAGAGATGATTTTACAAGAGGGCAAAAGAGCAGATGGCAGAGGGCTTAAAGATGTAAGGCCAATAGATATAAAAACAAATATCCTTCCTTCTGCACACGGCTCGTGTCTCTTTACAAGAGGAGAGACACAGGCTTTGGTGGTCTGTACCATTGGTGAAAAGACTGATGCACAGATGTTTGAGATGCTAACAAGTAAGGGACCTGAGTATGAGCACTTTATGGTGCACTATAACTTTCCTCCCTTTAGTGTAGGGGAGGCAAAGCCAATTACAGCTCCTGGCAGACGAGAGCTTGGTCACGGCAATTTGGCAAGGCGTGCTCTTGAGCCGGTAGTCGATGTGCCAGAAGATAAGACCTATCGTTTGGTTTCAGAGATTTTAGAATCCAACGGCTCCTCCTCTATGGCTACTGTATGTGGTGGAGCATTGGCTATGCGAGCAGCCAATATTGAGCTAGCAGATCTAGTAGCCGGCGTGGCAATGGGCTTGGTGGTAGAGGATGAAAAGTATGCGATTTTAACTGATATTATGGGATTAGAAGATCACGATGGGGATATGGATTTTAAAGTAGCAGGCACAAGTGAAGGTATAACAGCTATGCAGATGGATATAAAGTTAGGAGGCGTGGCGCACGAAATTTTACAAGAGGCACTTGTGCAAGCAAGGGAGGCAAGAGTCTATATTCTTGATGTTATGAAAAAAGCAGAGGAAAAAATCGAGATAAATGAGGAGAATCTCCCAAGTAGTGAGACTATTTTTGTACATCCAAGCAAGATTGCTGATATTATTGGTCAAGCGGGTAAAACTATTAAAGAGATTATAGAAAAATTTGAAGTAACTATTGATATAGATAGAGAGAAGGGCAGAGTGCGCGTTACGGGCAAAAATAGACCAAAGGTAATTGCAGCTTGCGAGCATATAGAAAATATTACAAAAAAGTCAACTTCTCAGCCCGTAACTTTTGAGCCTGGAGAGATCTTAAAAGGCAGAGTGAAGCGAACCACCTCTTTTGGAGCCTTTGTAGAGCTTCCGGGTGGCGTAGATGGACTTTTGCATATCTCCAAACTTGCTGCTAGAAGAGTAGAAAGAGTTGAGGATGTAGTAGAAGAGGGGGATGAGGTAGAAGTGGAGGTATTGAGCCAAAAAGGGCATAAGATAGAGTTGGCACTCAGGCAGGTTTTTAAAAGAGATGGGTAAGATCTTTTTTGGACTTTTGCTTAGCATAGCACTATATGGAATGGAAGGGGTTTTAATCCCTTTTTACCATTTTCCAACATACAACGATCCAAAAATCCAAAAGCTTATTGCATATAAAAGAGCCTATCCTACTATTAAATTTTTGGTCATTATTAATCCTGCCAATGGCGATTTTGCAAGGGTAGAATCCAATTTTGCCTCTGCAATTAAAGCACTTGAGGATGCCAATATAACTGTTCTTGGTTATGTCTATAGCTCTTATGCTCGAAGAAATCTCACATCTTTAAAGCGGCGCATTGATGCTTGGAGGGAGTATAAAAGGTGGGGTATTCATGGTATTTTTATAGATGAAGTTAGTACAGATTTACGATCATTAAAGTATTATGAAGATGTAACTAAGTATATCAAAAAGAGCTTTTCAATTGTGGTATTTAATCCGGGGACTTTTATTGATAAGAGATTTGAAAGGCTAGCAGATATTATTGTAGTGCGAGAGCATTCAAAAAGCATACCCAATAAAAGTACAATAGCAAAGAGTGCGATTTTGCTACATGCAGTTGATGATTTTCAAAGAGTAAAAAGTGATATAGCAACATATCAATATGTTTATGTAACTGAGCAAGACGGTGCGAACCCATGGGAGAATATCTCCTCCTATATGTCTCAATTATTGGAATTTATTCAGCAAAAAAAAACTCAAACTTCAATAATTTTTAAAAATTTTTAGTGTAGAATTGCACTGCAAAGTGACAAGTAGGGACACGCAAGCCGAACGGACTTTGCAAAATATATCAGGAGGATTTTATGAAAAAGTTGCTTCTTTTGTTGGTAGCATTTGCTGGCTTTGCATTTGCTGGTGATGGTGAGAGTATGATTCAAGCTTACAGCGTATTGGCTGCTGGTGTTGGTTTGGGTATTGCTGCAGCAGGTGGTGGTATCGGTATGGGACATACTGCAGCTGCTACAATTGCAGGAACTGCAAGAAACCCGGGACTTGGCGGTAAGCTTATGACTACAATGTTTATTGCACTTGCGATGATTGAAGCGCAAGTTATTTATACGCTTGTAATTGCACTTATTGCACTTTATGCAAATCCATTCTTAGGATAATTTACTTTCCGAAGGGTTGCCTTCGGGAAGATTTTATGCTATACTTTTGCTTCAAAACGCGGCAGTGGCGGAACTGGTAGACGCGCAAGGTTGAGGGCCTTGTGGGAATTATCCCGTGGAGGTTCGAGTCCTCTCTGCCGCACCATTACTCCTCTTTGCAAAACTTACAAACCCTCAAAATTTTATGAAAAATTGCGATAATTTTCGATAGACTTGGCTTCAATAAATCCATAAAAAGTTTGTCAATGGGTAGGGTTATAGTTGGTTTAATTATACTTGTTTATCCTCTATTAGGTGGTTGGTGTATTCAGCATGCTATGCAAAAAAGAGTCTATAAAAATGAAGATAAGACTTTTTTGGCTATGTTTCCAAAGGGAGTTATTTGTAAAAAGAGGGGGTATTATCACTTTATCTCTGGCCCCTATTTGAATAAAAAGGAATTAAAATCAGCTTTTGCCAAGGCCAAAAAACTTCATACAGATGCTTACATTAAGCGCTGTAATAATATAAAATGCTCTTCTACGGCAAAGATTTCTCAAGATCATAAGCCAATAAAGAAAAAAGTAAAAGCAAAAGTAAAAGTAATAAAGAAAAACAAAGTAGCTCAATTTCAAACCGCACCTCTTAGGCAAACAGAAGATAGTTTTATCCAAAATGTTATGCAGCATTCTCATAAAAAGTCTTCTCATGTCTACAAGCTTACTTTACAAGAGTATTTAAAAAGATTATTACAAAAAGATTATGGTTTAAAGAGTAAAAGTTATGATGCAAAAATTAAGAGATTAGAGGCAATTTTAGAGCAGAGTAGATATGAGTGGCAAATCTATTTCAACGCTGCCGCACGGTATGCAAAATTTATAGACTACTCTTTAATTACTGATAAAGAGTTGACAGTTAATGCTGGTATTAATATTGATAAACGCCTTTTTGACAGAGATTATCCCCTTGTAGCTCGTATACGTTATTTAAAAGAGCAGCTAGCAAAAGTCGATTTTTTGAATGCAAAAGAGCAGCTCTCTTTACTTGGAGTCGCAATCTATAGTGAAGCTCTTTTAGCATGGGAGCTAAAAAGTATTTATGAAAAAGAGTATTTCAATCAGAAGCGTTTTTATAATCTTATTAAAGAGCGTGGTAGGGTAGGAGTTGCTTCGAGAGTAGATGTGATAGATGCAAAAAATGATCTATTGGAGCTACGAAAAGATTTATTAAAAAAGATTTATGACTATACCTATAGTGATCACCTTTTGCGTAGTAGTATAGAGCTAAATATATCTAAAAGAGTAGAGTTGGAGAATATTGGTTTTGCATTGGAGACAAAGGATTTGCCAACACTTTATAAAGAGGCGTATTTGCATAACAGCACTATACGAAGGATGCGTCTTTTGTATGGATTGAAAAAAGCAAAGGTAGTAAGTAGTGAAAAATCGATGCTACCTATTATCGATTTTCATGGAGCTCTCTTTTATGAGTATAAAAAGGATTTTTCTCTTATTCCCCATCAAAAAGCAAAGGGGCTTAATTATAGTGGAGCTGTTAGTGTAAAGATCCCTTTAATAGGAGGAGATGCATGTAAACTGCATAAACAAAAGGTAAAAATAGAAGCTTTGAAACAGAAAAATAGGCTGCTTGATACGATTAAAAAGAGTGCACAGCAGATCTATAAACTCTATAATGAGAATAAACGGCTACAAAAACATTTAGATATTGTTCAACAGCAGATCGCTTTGATGTATAAAAAGCTGCAAATTGTACGCAAACGCTATATAGAGGGTCTTTCTGTTTATCGTGATTTTAATGATGCACTAAAAAATTATCTTCACTATATTGAAGAGAAAGCTACCATAAAAACTGCAATGATTCGCAACTCTGCGCAACTTCTTATTCTTATAGGACAACAGATAGCAGATGGCCAGAATTAAAGTTGTATGGACGGGTGAAGGTACCTACCCCTATGCAACGGGAGGAGTGAGTACCTGGGCAGATCTTCTTATTAGAGAGCTTAAAAATATCGATTTTATTTTGATGCCAATTATGATGCATCCTTATATGCAGGCAAAGTTTCCTATACCGGCTAATGTTGTGGATATTATTAATGTCCCTCTTTGGGGAACAGAAGAACCGGTGGAGTATATTCGTAATATTGAGTTTGCTAGAATCTATCAAGCTAAAATTAATACATTGCAAAAAAGAGATATAGCAAGATTGGAGCCTATTCTTATAAAACTTTTGAATCATATCTATAGAAAAGAGGATGATTTAGAAGGGTTGGGTGATGCTTTGGTAGAGTTTTATGACTACTTTTTAGAGTATGATTATTATGAGATCTTTAGAAGTCAGGAGGTATGGGAGATTTATAAAGGCTATTTAATGGAGCACTATCGAGTAAAAGAGCAGGATTTGCCTACAGTTTTTGATATGATTGAGGGACTGCGCTATATTTTTCGCTTCTTTATCACTCTTTTACCTGAGCTTCCCAAAGCAGATATTTATCACTCCTCTGCAGCAGCTTTTTGTGGTCTGCCTTGTATTATTGCTAAGAAGAAACATAAAAGTCGGTTTTTATTAACAGAGCATGGAATCTATATTAGAGAGCAGTATCTTTTTGCCTCTAGAAGAAAGGTGCCTCTTAAGACAAAAGAGTTTCTGTTGGGACTTATTACAACAGTCTCTAAACTCAACTACCATTTTGCCGATCTGATCTCTCCTGTATGTGATTATAATAAGCGCTGGGAGCTTCAATGGGGAGTAAAAGAGAGTAAAATTGAGACTATCTATAATGGTATTGATGTACTCAAGTTTAAAAAGATGGATGTACAGCGAGATGATAGACCAACTGTTGTGATGGTAGCTCGTTTGGATCCTCTCAAAGATGTGGAGACCTATATACGCTGTTGTGCTCTGGTGGCTAAGCAAATTCCAGATGTACACTTTAAGTTTTATGGTCCTGAGGTAGATAAGGAGTATGCTTTGCAATGTAAAGAGCTTGTAAAGAGTTTGCAATTAGAAAATAACTTCTCCTTTTTGGGAGCTACTTCTAATCCGGCTATGGCATATAATGAGGGTGATGTGGTGATGCTTACGAGCATATCCGAGGCTTTTCCTTTTGCAGTCATTGAGGCAATGGCGTGTGAAAAAGTGGTGGTTTCAAGTGATGTGGGAGGAACAAAAGAGGTACTGGAGGGATATGGTTTTATTATTAAGCCTAAAGCGTATGAGGAGTTTGCAAAGTATGTTATCTATCTTTTACAAAATCCTGCATTTACCAAAGAGCTTGGTAAAAAGGCACGGGAAGTGATTGTAGCAGGTTTTACAACTGAAGATATGGTCAATAATTACTGGAGTGTGTATAGGAAACTTTTTGAATCATCTTTAAACTCTTTGCCGGCAGTACACCTATGAGTAAAAGGTTGGAAGAGCTCTATTTGGCTATTACTAAAGATAGAGGAGAGCCTCTTGATTTTTGGGAAGTGGCCGCTTTGCTGGAAGTATATGGTATACGCGATATTGATGCGAAAGAGGAGTATGGTTTTGATGATGTATTTGCATTGGCAAAGGAGCTCTTTAAGTATAAAGAGATAAAGACATATCCAAGCATTGCCCTTGTGCAGCAGAAACTACCACCCTTAAAACAGCGAATTATTCGTAACTATCTTCGAGGTTTAGCTTTTGCTATTCCTATTTTTATTCAGATTATTGCTACGATTATTTTTGGGTTTGCCTTATGGTCAAATATTATGATTGATGAGGCAACGGCTACAATTATAGCCTTTGGGACATTTTTAGCAATGATTGTAACGGGGGGACCTGCACAAATTATTGGCCGAAAAGGTCTCTACTATCTAAAGATGCATGAGTATGTTTTAGCAGCAAAAAGTATTAAGGTACTCTATTTAGCGAGTTTTGCAAAAATTGTCCTATTAACACTCTTTTTCTTTCTTTTTAATTCTCTATTTAAAGTTTTTGAGCACAATTTTTTCCCTCCATTTATTTTAAGCTTTTTTCTGCTTTCTGTACTATTTTTGAGTATCAGTGTCTATTATGTATTTGAAGAGTATGGCAAAATTGCACTCTTTTTTCTTTTAGGGGTAGTGATTGTTGTGCCTATCCACTATATTGTAGGTATAGGTTTTCCCTGGGCACAATTTTTAGCATTGGCACTATTAGATCTTATTATTATCTATTTTGGGTTTAGGAAGCTCTATCACTTAAGAAAAACTACTCCTTCAGAAGGGGAGCTTCTACCAAGAACATCTATGCTTGTTTACACTCTTTTACCCTTTTTTTTATATGGCACATTCTATTTTCTTTTTTTGGTATTGGATAAGTTAATTGAGTGGAATGTTTATGCGCTTGATCGGGGGTTTTTTATTTGGTTTGATGTGGAGTATGAGGTAGGTACAGATCTTGCTTTAATAGTACTTGTATTGTTAATGGGAGTATTGGAAGTTGTGGTATATGAGTTTTTATATATGCTCAATGACAAGGTTGTGCATTACTCTCTTTGGCAAGTCAAGGAGTTTAATAGCTATTTTGAGAAATTTTATAAAAGGGTAAATAGACTCTTTACAATATTTGCATTTATAACGATAATAGTTATATATACCATTGTCAAGACACTGAGTCACTATGTAAGTGCTGATCGTTTGCCTTTTACTGAAATATCAGAATATGTATTTATAGCAAGTGCCATAGCTTATGCTTTTTTGACAAGTGGGTTGATGAATACATTAATTCTTTTCTCTTTTTCTAGGCAAAAGGTTGTGGTGCAGGCTATAGTTATTGCTGTAGCTATAGATTTTACAGTAGGAGTTATTTTAGCCAATATAGTTGATCAATATCTTGCTGTAGTAGGATTGTTAGTAGGTAGTATAACTTTTTGGCTTATAACATTTCTTTATATGAAAAAGGTGTTTAAAGATTTGGATTATTACTACTATGCAGCATTTTAAAGGAAGATGATGAGATATTTCATATCACTTTTACTAAGCCTTCTTTTTTTAAGTGGATGTGCCAGTAGTCAAAATAGTATAGAAAAGGAGTTGACAAACGAAGTTACACTTACTATCTATAATCAGCCCGTGGAAGATCTTGTATCAGTCCAGAAGGGGAGTGATATTTTTCATAAATTTCCTTTTATTGATGAGAGGGAGTTTGAAGTTAAAGGAAAATTCAATCCAAAATTTTATCAAAGTATTAATCTTACTTATAATGCTAAAAGTATTGAAGATGTAAATTTTTGGCGTTTGCAAAAAGAGCCTCAATCTCTTGATTTTATCTATATTCGACCTTTATGGATAAAAGAGTATAAAAGAGTAAGTCGAGATCTTTTTAAAAATATTGCTTACTCCTTAAATATCTCAGCAAAAGAGCAGGAGATTTTGCGCTCCTGGGTTAAACAGGGGGGAGTGCTTTGGGTAGAGTTTGGCCTCTTTTCTACTCGGTATGATATTTTTAATAGGGAAGGGGAGATAGCCGCCTGGAGGATACGCAAAAATCTTTACAGAGCAGTAGGGGGTATGCGGTTTTTGCACAAACCTGTCACTCCTTATCTTTTTCAGGCAAAAAAAATTGATCTTATCAATTATATGCCCTCAACAAAAAGTTTTATTATTGATCAAAAAGCCTCTCTTATTAAAGGTATAAAAAGATTAAAACTAGTTATTTACAATTTTATGGAGATCTATCCTCTTATAGAAGGGAAAAAATTGATTGTGGATACAAGAGGTCGTCCTCTAGTAACTCTGCTGCCTTATGGTCGAGGATATATTGTCTCACTTCTTCCTTTTGAGTATAGTGATGTCTATTATGATGGAGAGCTTTTACGATGGAAGCTTCTACTGTATCTCATTAAAGGTTAAGGGCATTTTTGCAAAGAGAGAGGTTTATAGATTACTCTATCCTATATAATGTTTTCTCCATTAATCTTCATGGTATTGTTGTTCTTTTTAGTGTAGCATACATTCTATTTATCTTTTTACCAAGACGCATATTTCCGCAGCACTATGCAGGGGCTGGAATAGAAAATATTATCTCCAATATTTTATATATGTTGGTTTTTATTGAGCTAGTAGTACCTCTTTTAGTTTTTATAAAACTCTTTAATACTTTTACATTTATTGCCTCATTAATTGGGGCAAAGCTCTTTTTTGTGAAATTTTATGAGAAAAGAAGTGTAAAAGCTTATCTTTTGGCTAAGCGTATAGCTATAATGGTAGCTATTTTTCATTTTTTTGATAATTATAGAGAGATTATCGCTCAATATAAAAAGCAAAAAGTAGAGGAGCTCTATCTCTATTTTCGTCATCTCAATTACTATCAATTTTTTAAAAAAGTCCTTATTTTTTTTATTTTTACTCACTTAATCTATATTTTGGGTTATAGGTGTTTTATCTCTATGGCAAATCCTTTGCCCGATAATAGTCAATTTTTTGAGTGGGTAGCAAACTTAGAGCGTAATATCTTATATGCAGATAATAAGACAGTAGGTGCTGATTTTTATGGTATATCGGTATTTGTTTTTATTTTAAAAGTTTTTACCCATATAGATTCTATAGTGTTGTTTAATATCTATCCTCTTTTGCTCATTACCTTTTTACTTTTTGGTGTCTATTTTGTTATAAAACGATTTACTATCTCCTCTCTTCTTGCTCTGTTTATCCTACTGCTTTTTGGCTCTTTTTTTATAGGCTCTCCTCTTAATAGCTCTATTGCCGCACCGATTCTTACCTTTAATAATCCTTCAATTCTCTCTTGGTGGCATTTTACTCTTTATACTATTCCTCAAAAGTTCTTTATTGATCCTGAATTAAAATTGATGCTAGAAGATGTAGCTATGAGGCCATATTTACGCTATTTTAGCGGTATGGCTT
The DNA here is from genome assembly GCA_015494595.1 of Nitratiruptor sp. Taxonomy (GTDB): domain Bacteria; phylum Campylobacterota; class Campylobacteria; order Campylobacterales; family Nitratiruptoraceae; genus Nitratiruptor. Next base: position 11,742 of record WGAX01000183.1, on the reverse strand, counting down.
ATGAATTTTCTTCTACAATGTATCTGCTTAATCTTTTTTATCTTATTAAAGCTTTAGATAAAGGAAAAAGTAGATATCTTTATAACTATACTTTGACATTGATGCTTGTCTTTATTTTTCACGGAGGTGGGGCAATTGCACTAATTGTGCCTAGTATGCTTATAGCAGTGAATGCTTTTATTAGTTTAAAATTGAGTTGGAGTCTTTTTGCAAGAGGGCTTCTTGGCATAGTGATTGCAGCCATTTTTGGAAATGGCTGGATGCTTTCTGTTATAAAATATGGTATTCCTCAAGATTTTGGTGCAGCTGCTCCTTTTTTAGACAAGCTGTTTGGTACAAAGCAGGCTATTAAAGAGATAGTTACAGCAGGAATAGAAGAGGTTACAATTTCTCATCTTACTTCTATTCACCTTTTGTTGCTTCTTTCTGCGCTTATTTTTTTTATTATGGCACGCTTATATAAAAAGGGATTTTATTTTAGTAGTTTTTTACTGATTCCATTGGGTTTTTTTGTAGTCTATTTTGCACAAAATTTAGGTTTACCAAAGCTTGTACATCCTGCTAGAGGGGCGGAGTATCTCTTTTTATCCATTACTATAATTGCAGCTTGTTATGTAAAACTTTTTGTGTGGTTGCCTTTGCGTTTTGTGTTAAGAAGGTATGCTAAACCTCTTTTTCTCTTTTTGCTTTATATAACTTTATTTATCTCCCTCTTTTTTATTCCTCACTATAAAGATACAGAGCAGTTTAAGAAGTATATTAATGGAGTGCAATACTCTGCAATTCCTTACTATCTTTATCAAATAGTGAAGCAAAACACACCTTTAAGTTGGACGGTTGTCTCTTATGTACAGGAGTATTCTAAGGTACTTGGTAAAGGGTATATGATTAATGCTAATGAGTTTGTAACAAAATATAATCCTTTAGATCGATATTTGCCAATTCCTACAAAAAAGGTCTATATTTTTGTGGAGGACATTCCCCACACATATAAAGGAAAGGATGAGTGGTTTTATCGCTGGAGAAGGGATGTAGAGACAAATTTGAAAGAGTGGGTAGCTCTTTATAGTGCAAAACATAATAATATTAGAATTTTTGCAAAAAGTCAGCTATTAACGGTCTATGAGATCGATAATAGTCAATATATAAAACTTTTAGAAAGGAAAAATCGTGTTAGGAAGTATTAATTTTGCTGAGCGAGTAGATGATGTGATCTTTTTTATTGCGCTCAATTTCTGGTATGTTTTTTTAATAGTAGCTATTCTATTTATCCTGCTCTCTATTAAGCTTTTTAGAGATAATGCAATCTTAAAATTTCGCTTTAGAAATCAAAATAGAGCTTTTAAAAAGTTGGCTACCTTGCGTAAAATTGGGGATGTGGAGGCTTTTTTAAGTGAATACCAAAGATATATAGGAGCAGATAATATAGCAATCTATTTGCGAAGGGGAGATATTTATGTCTTAGAAGCACAGGGGAAAGATGAGAGCGAAGAGATAGAGAGTAGAGTATATAAAAAAGATATTAAAAAACAGAGTAAAAAAGAGGAGTATACTGTCTACTCTTTTGAATCTTGTGATGAAAAGGCCCTTTTGAGGATTTATAGCAAAAAGGAGTTGGCTATAGAGGAGATTGAGGGATTTTTAATGATGTTGCTCTCTTACTATTTGCGTATTAACGAGCTGCACAAAGAGATACATCTTAGTACTATTATGGATAGCTCAAAAAATATTTTGACAAATGTTATGAGTTTTCAATATAGAACCCAGACATTTTTGAAGTTTGTGGGCTCTCTTTTATTAAAGACGACAAATGCTACAGGGATGATCTTAAAAAATAGAGAAAATCCTACAAAAGTCGATGTATTTAAATATCCTAAAAGACATAAATTTAAAAAAGCCTTCTATATTAGAAATACACCCTATATCTTAGAAGTGTATACAAATGCTCCTCTTGATACCAAGCAGATTGCAGAAATTGGTGCCTTTTTGGATCTTGCAGGAGGCTATTTTGAGAATATGGATGCAAGCAGCAAAATGGTGGCAAACTACCTTAACTTTTTGCTTCTTGCCAATAGAGTTTTAGAGTTGCAAAGTCCCTATTTTAAAGATCACGCAAGAAAAGTAGAGCTTGTTAGTGTGGAAATTGCGAAAAATATCTTTTTGGATGAGAGACATATTGATGTGCTTAGAATAGGGGCAAGATTGCATGATATAGGAATGATAGGCAAAATTGAAAATTTTCTTGATAGTAAAAAGATTGAGAAAAAGGAGTTGGATCTCATTCGTTATCATCCTATTGTAGGCTCAGTACTCGTGGAGCCTATTAATAATGTCTATCCTATAGCGCCAATTATTAAGTATCATCATGAGCGTTATGATGGTGGAGGCTACCCGTATGGCTTAAAGGGTAAAGATATTCCTTTGTTGGCACAAATTGTTGCATTAGCAGAGTTTTATATAGGGCTTACAAGCCCAAGAGCATATAGAAAACCTTTCTCTCATCAAGAGGCGGTGGAAAAAATAGCAAAGGAAAAAAATAGACTTGTAGAGGCCTCTATTATTCAGGCATTTTTGGATAGTGCTGAGAAAATTTATAAAAAGCTTCAGATTATGGAAGCAAAATAGTCTTATCGGTTGAAAGATTTTACCTCATAGAGAGTTTGATTAGCTCGATCTAAAAAGTTCTCTTTGATAAATTGCTGCTCCTCTTTTGTTAAATAGACTGTTACAAGCGCCTTTGTTCCCTCTTGAAGAAGGTAATTTTTATTTGGAATTTCAATCTCTGCAGTCATTCTTTTAAAATCTGGATCTACTACCATAACAACTCTTGAGATTGTAGATTCCACTTTGTAAGGGGGTGTTGTAATAAAGTCTATTTTAACCTTTTTACCTTTTTTAATAAAGGGGAGCAGTCCTGGTGCTACCCCTGCTTTTACAATAACCTTGTCCAAATTTACAATATGCCCCAATTTGGTGCCTTTAGCTACATACTCTCCTACCTGCGTATCAATATCGGCTACAAAACCGCTAAGATTACTTCTAATTTGACTGAGTGCCAAGGTGTGTTGCAGTTTCAAAAGCTCATTTTTTGTAACATTGATTCTCTCATCCAAAAAGTGCAGTTTCTCTGTTTTTGATTCTTTTTCACTATACCTGTTATGTAGACTTGAAGCATAAAGTGCTTTTGCATTATCATACTCCAATGTATCAGCATATCCTTTTGCCCGTAGTTTTGAGAGCCTCTCCAACTTTTCTCTAGCTATATTGACAAGGGCCAAGCTCATATTCTCTTTTTTACTAGCTTGCAAAAATTTTTTGAGCTTTTTGAGGTATTCCAACTCCTGTACGGTCTTTTGTACATCATACTCTGTAACAATTGTCTCAAAACTTGCAATAAGGCTATTTTTTGCAACTCTATCACCAGGTTTCACAAAAATATGTTTGATGCGTCCAGTCATTGGAGCAATAATTGCCTCTTTTTTACTGGGATATACTGTACCCTCCAAACGGATAGTAATACCCTCTTTGCTCTTTTTAATCTCTTTTTGCTCTGCAGTTTTTGCGCATCCTAGAAATAGTAAAGGTAGAAGCAGAAGCGCAAAAGTTGCGTTTTTATACATTCTCTTTCCTTCCAAAGAGTTGCACTATTGTATCAAATCTCTTATAGCTATCCTCTAGTGCTATAAAAGTTAAAATATAGGGCAGATTGAATTGCACATCCTTTCTGAATCTACCAAAAAGGTTTGGTAAAAGCTCATAGGGGTGTGTGTAGATTATCGGTTTAACTCCTCTCTTCATTAGATTATGAAAAAGGTAGCGAATAAGGAAAAAGGGGAGGGTGCGCATATAAAATCCACCACTAAAAGGGATAATGTGTTTAGGGATAGGAATCTCTATAAAAGTACCAGATGTAGTGGTGATCATAAAAGGGAATTTACGATCTATGCTATTACCATACATATAGGTTTTAAAGGGAAAATAGGAGGATGAGTAGGCAAAGCCTAACTCTGCTAGTGCCTCGTAGTAGCGTTTTTGAAAAGGCATACTCCAGCTTGGGGCTCTAAATCCCTCTATCTTGCTTCCTGTAATATCTTCTAAAATCTTTTTTGCCTCTTTTGTCTCTTCATACCAGGTATCAAACGGCATAGTATAGATGAGTTTATGCCTTAATCCGTGGCAAGCTATTTCGTGTCCTGCATTGGCTAGATATTGTATGAGATGGGGATACTTTTTGGCAAATTTTCCTAATACAAATGCAGTAGAGAGAAGTTGATGCTTTTTGCAGAGTCTATCCCACTTTTTTATAAGAGCTTCGTAATCAATGTGGAGCCTCTTTTTGGGTGTAATACCAAAATTTGCATCCTCCAACTCCTCAATATCTATTGTAAGCCACAAAGGGGAGGTTTTATATATATTTGGTAGATACATCTTTTTTTCCTAAAAAGTCTTTGGTTATAAAAAGATAGATACTAAAAAGAGTAGCGGGTAAAATGTAGAGTAGCTGTAAAACAGTTGATGCTCCCAGTGCCTCCTCTTTACCGATTCCATACCATCCAAGCGTAAGGATAAAAGCAGCTTGAAATGTGCCAATACCTCCTGGTGTTAAAGGAATGGCAGAGACGGCAAAAGCGAGGGTGGAAGCGGTGAAGATCTGCTGAAAATTGAGATCAAAATCGGTGGTAAAAAGAAAAAATATAAAATTATTGAGGTAATATCCCATCCATACTGCAAGGGTTAAGAAAAATGTAGTGAGTGCTCTTTTGGGAGTCAGGTTGCTTTGGATTGCTTGAGCAATATGAAAAAGTAGGCGCCGAATCTTTTTTATTTTTACGAAAAAGAGGAGTGTATGAAGTATTTTTCTATGGAGAAGTATAAAAATTGTGCATCCAATAAGAGCCAAAAGAGAGAGACTAAGAAAAAGCGCAATGGTATTGGGAAAAATAAAAAGGGTACTAAAAGTAATCAGCAATGCAAGGAGGATTACATCAAAAAATCGCTCTATTAAAAAAAGAGAGGAGGAGTGTTTTGGGTCTTTACTATCTTTTTTATGCAGATAGTAGATTTTTACCAAATCCCCTAATTTAGCAGGTGCAAAGATATTAAGAAAAAAGGCTAGCATAGTGGCTTCAAGAGTGCTTACAAAGGGGTGTGTATATTGGCTTAAATAGTACCAGCGAAAAGATATAAGAAGATCGCTCAAAAAAACTGCTAACAAGGTTGCACAGATGCCAAAGGGGTGAAGATTTTGCAAAGTTTTCAGTAGGAGAGAGAAATCTACATCTTTAAAAAGCCAATAGATGATAAAAATGGTGATAGAGAGTTTTAGAAATGTTTTCATAAATCCACTAAATACTTGGTAATTTTTGGTCCAATGGTATTTGCTAAAGATTTTGGTAATCGTTTCCATATTGCAGAGGCAAAAGAGTAGGTTTGATAGATATTTTTTGTTCTATTTGTGAGAATATCGATTTTTACAGGTTTTGCTCCAAAACGGGTTTTGAAAAAGTAGGTGCCTCCATTATAGGGAGATCGTCCAAAATCGACAACTTCTATATCAAAATTTTCCATATTCTCTATAATAAGAAGATGTTGCAAGTAGTAACCGGAGTAGATCTTTTTATACTGTTTTAGGAGGCCTCCCATCTGAAATGTTAAAATTTTATTATCAAAAAAGCTCATAAAGCCTCCAATTGGCTCCTTTTTATCATAGAAGATATGAAAATTGAGATTGTGCTCCATATACTTTTTGAGGTTTACTAAAAGCTCTTTTGGAAAAATTGGTGTACCGTGATCTTTATAGATTGAAGAGATAATAGCATAAAAGAGCTCAATATCGTTATTTCTTTTAATGGTAAGATGATATTTTCTTTTATCTCTGTTAATAGATCTCTTAGCCAATTTTTTGTACATCTTTTTAAGATCTTGGGCATTTTTGCACCCTTTCACATTGAGACGCAGTGTAACAGTATCAAACTCTTTGAAATCTTTGTAGGCAAAATTGAGGATGCGTATTTGGTAATTGCTCTCTTTTGCAAGCTCTAACAGATCTGCTATGTTATCTCTTTCTCTGTCAGTATAGTTGATATGGGGTAGATATGTAAGATAGGTGTTAGTAAATGTGGGTTGTATTAAAAAGTCCATATACTCTTCAAATCCATAGGTGTCAATAAGAGCCTGTTTCCAGCTCTGAATCAGCTCTTTTGAGTAGACTCTATTCATGACACTTTTTGGCTTGCATTATAGCAAGTGTGCGTATAATTTTTGTAAGAGCTCGCTCATTCATTTTAACTTTGGCATACAAAATAGCTACGATAAGAGATAAAATGGCAATAGATAGATAGATAATAAGGTCTACGCCTCTCCCAATTCCAAAAAAGGCTGCGATTTTATCTGCTTTTTGAGGAAAAATGATTAAAAATGATAATAAAATGTAAAATGCCACAATAATAAGGCGCTGGTAGGTGCGAAATCTGCTAGAGAGTGCTAGAAGTAAAAAGACAATGCTTAAGATGAGAATCAAAAAGATTTTGATTACTATCATTTAATAGCCTTTCCTAAAATAAACTCAAAAAGTATATTAATACTATTAATCATTGATTGCCCTTTACGAAGTGAATATGTACTGTAGCGAATGGTACAGGGCTTTTCTACATAGCGCATTTTAAGATGTTTTATGAGATCAATGATTTCTGAAGCGTGAGACATACGGTTTTGGCTAATGGCAAATGTTGGAAATTTAGCTATATTAATTGCTCTAAAGCCATTATGGACATCTGTAAGTTTGAGTCCTGTTAAAATCTGCTCAATAAGAGCTGCAAAGCGCAAGAAGTATCTTCTACAAGGAGGAATATTGAGGGCAGAGCCTAAAAATCTAGAGCAAAGGACTATATCTGCTTCATCTCTTCTTAAAATCTCTATGAACTTTTCTATATCATCTGCGCAGTGCTGTCCATCTGCATCAAATGTAACTACATATTTGCATCCAAGTTTTCTGGCAAACTCTATACCTGTTTGTAGGGCTGCTCCTTGCCCAAGATTGACAAGATGAGAGAGAAGATAGACGCCTTGTATACAGGCTTGCTCGTAGCTTCTATCTCTTGAGCCATCATCTATCACAATGATAGCATCATCTGGACGCTTATCTCTTAGCTCCAGGAGAGTCTGGCGTACTACTTTCTCTTCGTTGTATAGAGGTATGACAATGGCTACTTCTTGCATTAACTACTCTTTCAATCGCTTTTGCGCATATAGCTAGACCAAAGCTTCCTGTTACTCCCACAAAGCTTCCCTTTGTGCTGCATCTTGGCGCTTCTGGGCTGAAAATTGCCAAAAAATCTCCCTTAAAACCGCTCTTTTTTAGCTCGTAGCGAAGCTTTTTAGCAAAGGGATCACCATAGGTTTTCCAGATAGAGGCTGCCTCTATCTTTGTAGGATCACACTTTCTTGCACTCCCCATTGAGGAGATAAGTTTAGGGGCGCACTTTTTGGCAATGGCTACTTTTGCCCCCATATCATCTATAGCATCAATAACTATATCATAAGGCGAAAAATCAAAATGCTCTACCCACTCATTATCGATTTTTGTATTAATCTTTTTTATTCCTTTATAGAGATTTGCAAGTACATCGACTTTAATTTTACCTATATGCTCGCTTCCGATTTGGCGATTTTGGTTGGTTATGTCATAGCTGTCAAAATCGACAATAGTAATATCTTTTATTCCGCTTCTATACAGACAATCAAGGGTAAAACTTCCCACACCTCCAACTCCTAAAATTAATACTTTTGCTTGAGAGATTTTTTCAAAATCTTTGCCAAAAAGCTCTCTACACCTAGCAAATCTCATAGCCAACTCTTTAATTTTTGCATCTCTTCATATGCAGTGAGATCTGCTTTAATAGGAGTAATAGAGACATAACCATTTGCAACTGCTTCAAAATCGCAATCTCTTTGCTCACTTGGCACCCACTCAAGTGGATGCAGTCCCAGCCACCAATACTCCAGCCCTCTTGGATTTCTGTGCAGGTGTGCCTCATTTGCATAGAGTCTAAATCCAGCTTTTGTGATTTTGTAGCCTTTAATCTCTTTTGTAGGAGGAATATTGATATTTAAAAGCTTTCTTTTGCCAAGAGGAAAGCCCTCTTGCAAAATCTTTTTTGCAATCTCAAAAGCCACTTTTTTAGCATTGGAATAACCGATAGTAAGCTCCATCTGCTCGCAGTTACTGTTGCACACCTGGCTAATGGCAAAAGAGGGTATATCATATAAGGCTGCCTCCATCGCTCCTGCCACCGTGCCAGAGTAGGTAATATCCTCTCCCATATTTGCGCCTCTATTGATACCGCTTACCACTAAATCGGGTCTTTTATTCTCTGGATAGAGTGCGTGCAGAGCCAAATAGATACAATCGCTTGGCGTGCCATCTTCAAGTTTGTAAAAATTATCCTCAATCTCTATAAATCGCAGAGGCTTTGTAAGTGTAAGACTATGTCCGCAGGCACTCTTTTCACTAGCTGGCACCACTACTGTCACATTGCCAAGTTTTCGCATAGCCTCAATAAGTGCGCTTAATCCTAAAGACTCAAATCCATCATCATTTGTTATTAAGATCTCTTTCATCAAATCCTCTCAATTATTGTAATATAGATGGGTAAAAGTGGAATAAAAAGCAGGGTTGTAATAAAAATAAGGGCAGTAACTACCAGCTCTTTGCACCGATACAGAGCTGCCAAATTCACATTGGCTACTGCCAAAGGCATCATAATCTCCATAAATAAAATCTTTTTGTTAAGCTCTTGCAAAGGCAGAAACTTTAAAAAGATGTAGGCAATCAGAGGTAGTGTAACAAATTTCATTATACTTACTGCAATAATGAGCTTTTTGTCTAGAAATTGGGGATGAATTTTAGCTAGATAAAAACCAAATATAAGCAGCTGTATCACAATAGCGCTAAATGCTCCCATCTGCAAAAAGAGATCTAGATGTTTATTGGGGTGAAAACCCTGCAGATTGAGCACAATTGCTAAAAGGGCAAACCAAAGAATAGGGAGTTTGATAGTGTTGATGATGGAGCTTTTTACATCAAAGCTGCCTCTAGAATAGAAGTATGCTCCAAAACTGTAGACCATAAAGACATTAGCAAGGTTGATAATGGTGGTATATGGCAGGCTCACTTCACCAAATAGTGCAATGCCTAGTGGCACGCCAAGATTGCCCGTATTGCCAATGACTGAAGAGACGATGAAAATTGATCGATCTTTTTGATCGTTAAAGAGTAGTTTGGCTAAAAAGTAATTAATGCCAATAATAAACAGACCCAGAGCAAAAAAGATAAAGGGCGAAAGAGCCAGATCAAAATCTATCTGTTTTTTTAGCAATCCCCAAAAAGTTAAAAAGGGCTGAAAAATGTAAACCGAGAGAATAACAAGGCTCTTTTCATCTACCCTCTCTTTAAAGATCTTTTTTGTAACAAAGCCGATGAGGATAAAACAGTAGACAAAAAAGACAGCCTTGAAACTATCCATTTATTTCTCTTGCTGCGTTTTTTGCACTGCCATGCTTAAGGTAGTGCCTAAGAGCAAAAGATTTTTCTAAAAACTCTTGAGGATTTGCGCTTTTATAAGCTTGTAAGAGATTTTCTACTGTAACTTCATCTTGCAAAAACTCTGGATGCATATTGCCTAGCATAATATTTGCTAAACCTACTTTATCAATATGGGCAAAATGTTTTGCAATGAAGTAATCTATTGGTTTAGCGATATAGCATAGAGCTAGAGGCGTGCCAATAAGAGAGGCTTCCAAAGTAGCCGTGCCGCTACAGATAAAGGCAAATTCACTTTGCAAAAGGGCTTCATACGCGTTGGTTGTAGGAGTAAAGCCGCTAATATCTCCATACATTGAAGGCTCTAAATGAGAGGGTATTACTAGAAGCGCCTCTTTGTCTATCTTTTTTCTAACCTCCCTAAAGATTGGCATAAGGGCCTTGATTTCACCAACTCTACTGCCAGGCATAAAGACAACTTTATCGCTTTTGACTACTCTTTTTTTAAATGCTGGAATCTCATCCAATAGAGGATGTCCCACATATTTGATATTGTAGTTTTTATCGTAATACTCAGGCTCAAAGGGCAAGATAGAGAGGGCTTTGTCCACATATTTTTGGATTGTCTTAATCCTACCTCTGCGCCATGCCCAGGCTTGGGGGAGAATGTAGTAGATAATCTCTTTGTCGGGATAGCGCTTTTTTATAGCTTTTGCTAGGGGCAGATTAAAACCGCTAGCATCTATTAAGAGCACCTTTTGGGCTTTGTCTGCTAGCTCCACCATCTGCTTTTTAAGATCTAAAAAAAAGGGGATCTTTTTAAACACATCTACAAATCCCATAACTGAGAGGGATTGCAGATCTACAATTGGATCTCCAAGACTTTTATTAAAGATACCTATAGGCTTATACTCTAAAAGGGGCAGTAGATGAGCTAGATGCAGGTTGGCAGATTTTTCAAAAGCGCTTATTAAAATATTCATTAACACTCCCAAAAGTTGCTATAATTATAGCAAAAAAGGACTAGACGGTATGGAAAACAAAGAGCCTATGACGGAGTTTGGATACAGAAAAATTCAACAAGAGTTTGAGGCGCTTAAAGAGGAGCGCCCAAAAGTTGTAGAAGAGATTGAAAGAGCAAAAGAGCATGGAGATTTAAGGGAGAATGCAGAGTATCACGCTGCAAAAGAGCGTCTAGCCTTTATTGATGCAAGACTTGCTGAGCTTTCAGATCTTTTAGCAAGAGCGCAGGTGATTGATCCCTCAAAACTTCCTCATACCAAAGTTGGATTTGGCTCAACGGTGAAGCTGCTAGATCTTGAAGAGGATGAGGAGATTGAATACACTATAGTTGGCTCAACCGAGAGCAATCCAGAGCATGGGCTTATCTCTTATAACACCCCTCTTGCGCGTCAGCTTTTGGGCAAAGAGGAGGGGGATGAGATTAGAGTGAAGCTGCCAAAGGGGGAGATCGATTTTGAGGTATTAGAGATCTACTACAAACCAATTGATTTTGAGAAGTAGCTATGAAGTATAAAGTAGCAGTTGTTGGCGCTAGCGGCTATACGGGGGTTGAGCTTATTAAAATTTTACTCAATCACCCCTATTTTGAAATTGCTTATATATCTAGTAGTGAAGGAGGGGAGCAAATAAGCTCTCTTTATCCAGCCTTGAGGCAGGTGTTTGATGAAGTTGTGCAAAAAACAGATATTGAGGTAATTATACAACGGTGTGATTTGGCTTTTTTGGCTTTGCCTCACAAAAGCGCTATGCAAGTAGCTAAGCCTCTGGTTGAAGCTGGGGTGAAAGTAGTGGATCTCTCTGCAGATTATCGACTCAAGCTTGAAAACTACGAAGCTTTTTATACCAAGCATACAGATTCTCAGCATTTAGAGGATGCAGTCTATGGTCTACCTGAGATAAATCGAGAAAAAATAGAAAAAGCCTCTTTAGTTGCAAATCCAGGCTGCTATCCTACCGCTACGCTTCTGGCTGTTATCCCTTTTTTACCCTATCTTGATTTAGGTTACCCTTTAATGATAGATGCCAAAAGTGGTGTAAGTGGAGCTGGTAAGAAGTGCTCCCAAAAGAGCCATTTTGTTACTATTAATGAGAATATTTTTGCTTACAATCCTTTAAAACATCGTCATAGTATAGAGATTAAAGAGAAGTTAGAGAGTCTATCCAAAGAGATAGTAGAT
>WGAX01000182.1 GCA_015494595.1 Nitratiruptor sp. | reverse complement strand
TTTCATCATAGCTTTTCACATAGGTTCTTACCGGCTTCTTATCTACTGGAGGGGTGCGGATTTCAGCTAAATCTTTTATTTGACTCAGCGCCATATTGAGGCTTCTTGGAATCGGAGTCGCACTCATACTCAGCAGATGCACATCAGTGCTAAAGGCTTTGAGTTTCTCTTTTTGCTTTACGCCAAATTTATGCTCCTCATCAATAACTACTAATCCCAAATTTTTAAAACTGCTGCCAAAAAGCGCATGGGTGCCCACTACCACATCAATCTCACCCTCTGCCAAAGCTTTCAAGCGCTCCTTTTTCTCTTTAGCGCTTACAAATCTATCAATCTTAGTCACTTTTATACCAAACTCTGATAGACGCTGCTGCAATGTCTCATAGTGCTGATTAGCCAGCAGGGTTGTTGGCACCACAAAGGCTGCCTGGTAGCCATTTTTGACAACCGCATAGATAGCATTCATCGCAACTTCCGTTTTGCCAAATCCCACATCGCCACTAAGCAGCATATCCATAATCTGGCCACTTTGCATCTTGTTTAAAATCGCTTCAATTGCTGCTTGCTGATCGGGGGTATATATGAAACCAGCTCTTTTTTGAAAAAGCGCCAAATCTGGCGGGATTAAGATCTTTTTACCTCTGCTTAAAGCCCTTTTGGCTGAGATTTTTACAATGTCGGCTGCAATCTCAAAAAGTTTTTCTCTAACTTTTCTCTTAAGCCTGTTAAAAGAGCTACTTCCAAGTCTATCCACTACCGCCACACTACCGCTATCTGCGATGTAGCGGCTAAGGACTTCTAGATTTTCTACTGGCACTAAAAGCTTGTCTTCACCAGCATAAGCAATCTCTACAAAATCCCTCTTTGCTCCCATTATCTCGATTTGGCGAAGCCCTTTAAAAATCCCTATGCCATGCTGCTCATGCACCACATACTCGCCCACTCGCAAAGCGTCTAGCAATATCGTAGCTTTCTTGGCTCGCTTTGGTTTTGGCTTATTGAGTGAGATTATGATCTCTTCTGCTCCCTCAATATTGATATAGGCGTCACTATAGATAAACTCTACCTTCTCAATAGCACCAATAGAGCTTCTTCTCGCTACCTCTTGACTCTTTGCCAAGACCTTAATGCTTTTTTGCTTGTTGGCAATGAGGGCATCGATATTGATTGGCTCAATGTCTTTGTACTCTTTTGGCTCAGGAAGCTTTTGGCTATAAACTACCTCTTTGTCCTCACCTAGCAAAGTACGCTCAGCCACCCAAAAGCCAACACTATAAAGATCCTTTTCAAATACATCAAAATCCTCCTTCAAGGCTTTCTCCTCAAGCTCTCTTAGCAAGAAAGCGTTGTAAATCGTAATCTCTTCCAACTCATCCTTTTGGCTGCGTTGTGTGAGAGGATCAAAATAACGAATAGATTCCACCTCCTCATCAAAGAGAGAGATTCTAATTGGCTTCTCTAAATTTGGCGCAAATATATCGATGATATCACCTCGAAAGCTCGCTTCCCCTCTAGTCTCTACAATATCTACAAAGTTGTATCCCCAATCAAATAGCAGCTCTTTAAAATCGCTTCCCAATCTATCACCAAATGCAATGGTTTTTCTTTTGAAGTAGTGCTTTGTTGGCATTGGCGTTTGCAATGTAGCTTTTGGGACTATAAGCATCGCCTCATCGTGGTAGTAGTCATTGAGTTTTACAAAAAGTTCATCCAGCTCCTCTTTGAAAACTCGCAAATCATCGCCATACTCAACTCGTAAATCTGGCAGTGTGTAGTGCTTGATACTCAGCACCTTGGCTACATCACTTGCCCTTTTGGCCTCCCTTTCACCAGCAACTGCTAAGACTTGTGGTTGATGATTTTTTAGATACTCATAAAACTTTGCCCACATCGCTTAAAAAACTCCTCTACCACACTAAATGATCCAAAGACAAGGTAGTTTTGATCCTGTTGGATAGCGTTAAACTCTCTGTAAGGTATTTTGAGATCTTTCAAAGTTTTCTCCAAAAGCTCTCTTTTCACTACACGCTTATTGTGCAGTGGCAGAATCTGCACCTCTTTGATTTTTGGTTTAAAAATCTCTAAAATAGCTCTATAATCTTTATCTTTGTAGGTGTTATAGACTAAAATTGTCTCTTTGTCAATTATATTGCTCAGTGCCCTTGCAGCCAGAGGATTGTGGCCAACATCAAGCATTATATTGCCAACTTTTTGCGCTCTAGCCTTTAAGCGATATTTTAAAGTCCTCTTTATATCTACATTCACACCAAGCCTCTTCGCCCCAGCCTCGGCCAAAGCCAGATTTGTCGCAAAAAATGGAGCCAACCCTTCACTTGCTACCAACTCTTCATACTCTTTAGGGACATTTACCATCTCATACTCAATACCCAGCCTTTTAGCTACCTGCTCCACCTCTGGATACTTTTGTGGGGCTAAAAGAGCCTCTTTTTGCACAGCTTTAAGCTTGGTAGTTGCAATCGCTTCAATACTCTCACCCAAAAACTCTTTGTGATCAAAATCGATTGGCGTCACAAGCGTCAACACATTTTCAAATACACTGGTAGCATCATATTCGCCCCCAAGTCCAGCTTCCAAAACCACAAAATCGAGTCTTTCAAATACTAGCATTGCCAAAAAGGTGGTATATTCAAAGTAGCTTAAAGCCTCAAGTGTAAAAGAGGGCAGCAATTTTTGCAATCTTTGATGAGCAACTTCAAGCTGCTGCCAGCTTACATCCTTGCCATCTACCCAGATGCGCTCACGAAACTCAAGAATATGTGGTGAAGTGTAGTGGCCTACTTTAAAACCTGCTTCTCTTAGCATTCCAGCTAGGAATCTGCCGGTTGTGCCTTTACCGTTGGTGCCAATAATATGGATAATAGGAGGAGTATGCAATAGTAGTTGCTTATATGCCCTACCCATTCGGGTAGGATCAAACTCTTTATAAAAAAGAGGCTTAGAGGCTAAAAAGTCTTGCAGTCTCAACCTGCCCCTATAAATGAGAGTTTGGCAATAAAAGCATCAATGGCTTTTTGAGCAGCCTCTTTAATGGCAAGAAAGCGCAAAGTGTCTGTAATAACGCTATTTGGCTCAATAGGAAAATCATAAAAGCCTTTAGTTCTTATAAATCTTTGCTTTTTTCCCCTTACTACCTGAAATGTTAGGGCAACTTTAGTGCGATAATATATCACATAGCCATCCCGATCATACTCCAAGGGCAAAAAGTCAACTCTTTTTACATTGACAAAAATCTTGGTATCTGCCCCCTCATATGAGGTCAGCCTTTTGCCAAAGCGCTCCTGCAAGGCTTTATCAATTGCATCTTTAATCAACACTCCATTTTGAGGATCCCGTAGCAAAAGCTTTGTCTGTACATATATACTCTCCCCTACTACCTCATTCACATAAGCCTTGGAGCTTTTATATCCACATCCACTAACAAATAGAAGCAGTAATAATGCTATAAAAACCCTTTTCACTTCATCCCTTTACTACAATATTCACAAGCCTACCGGGTACCACAATCTCTTTGACAATCTCTTTACCCTCAATCCATTTCTG
>WGAX01000181.1 GCA_015494595.1 Nitratiruptor sp. | reverse complement strand
GCTTGCGGTCTTGATAAAGAGAAGATGAAAGAGAAATTGGGCTTTAACACCTCTTCTCTTATCAAACACTATATGGAGCGTCAGCAAAGACTTCGTAAACAGTGGAATAATGGAAGTTAAATATTTGCCATAAATCCTTTCAGTAGTTTGTTTACAAGCTCAATTCTGGTAAAATAGCTCTTTTTGCTGGCTCGCTCATGAATAGTGTGATCCCCATCCCCAAAAGGGCCAAATCCATCTAGCGTGATTGCTCCAGCACTTGCTGCAATATTTGCATCGCTTCCGCCGCCTCGTTTTTCTGTGAGAAGTTTACTGCTTGTCCACTTCTCTATCTCTTTAATAAATTGCAGCTGCTTTTGACTCTCTTCCATCACATCTCTTTGTAAGCCTCCTCCAAGCATGGCACTGCTTCCTTCAACAAATGAGGTGTTGGTAATTTCTGTAATCTCTTGCAAGACTCTATCCCTCTCTTTGATTGTGGTAAAGCGTGCTTCAAAGAGGAGTTTTGCCTCTGGACTTATGGTATTTGCACCAATGCCTCCCTCAATTTTGCCAACATTGACAGTTGTGCCAGCTCTTAAGTCTGTTAGGTGTGAGAGAGCCAGAAGTTTATGTGCTGCCTCTTTGTTGGCATCTACTCCTTCAGTGTAGCAGTTACCTGCGTGGGCAGCTTTGCCTTTGATCTCAATTGTAAATGTGCCAATCCCTTTTCTGGCTGTTACTATCTCATCATTTTTACCAGCTGCCTCAAAGACTAAGCAATACTCATACTCTTTGGCTAAAGAGTAGGTGAGCTCTCTAGAGTCATCACTGCCAATCTCCTCATCGCTAACCAAAAATATATCGATATTAAAGATCTTCTCTTGAGCTCTGAGAGCTTCTAGCATCACAAAGATGCCTCCTTTCATATCGCACACCCCAGGACCATAGATCCACTCCTCATCTTCGCTAAAGTGCTCAAAGCTACCAGGAGGGAAAACTGTATCAATGTGTCCAAGAAGCAGCATCTTTTTGCCATCTTTGTGCTTGGATTTAAACCACAAATGATTACCAAACTCCTCCCTTTCAAAGATGGTTGTTGTAAACCCCAGAGCTTCAAACTTTTGCTGCAATACTCTCCCATTTGCATCTACGCCAGCTTTATTTTTGGTGTAGGAGTTGATAGTAATAAGCTCAGCCAATTCACTAAAATCATACCCCATTTTTACCCATCCTTAATTAAGATTTTTGTATTATAAATTAAAAATCTTAAAGGACTCCTAATGGCGCATATAGGTATTTGGATGTATCAAAATGGGGGTGGGGATGTTATACAAAAAAAGCTAGTAGATAGGTTGCAAGAGTTTAGCCATATAGTCTCTACTGGACTTAATCTTCGCCACGCAGTAGCTGAGAGTGGGAAGCTTTTGCTCAATGGCATTGATATGTATGAGCTAGACTGCTTTTTTAGCTATAATGCGGGCGAGCAAACCAAATATCAGGTATATCTGTATGAAGCATTGGATAGGCATATACCCTGTATCAATAATTTTAGAGCTTTTAGTATAAGTGAAGATAAATTCAAGACAAATGATGTATTACGCAGTGCTGGCATCAGGACAGCAGAGTATTTTTTATGTCACAGAGAGGATATTGAAACAATTCGCAATAAAGTATTGGAGTGGGGTAAAGCGGTCTTTAAAACAGTAGATGGCTGGGGCGGTATGGGTATGGCGCTGGTAGATAGCAAAGATAAGCTTGATATGATTTTGCCATTTCTCAATCAAACAGATCTAAGATTTTTCTATATTGAAAAATTTATTGACTATGACGGGAGTGATTATAGAGTGGATATTGTAGATGGTGAGTTTATTGCCTGTTATGGTAGAAAAGCAAAGGATGGTGATTGGAGAACAAATGTGACAAGTGGAGGGAGCGTAATTTTAAGAGAGTGTGAAAATGAGGTGATAGAGCTGGCTAAAAGAGCAGCTAAGGCCATCGATATAGAGATAGCTGGTGTAGATATAATTTATGACAGAGAGCATGAGGAGTATGTAGTTTTGGAGGTCAATGGTATTCCAGCTTTTGCTACGCCTGAGCAAGAAAAAATGGGATTGAATTTCAATGATAAAAAGATAGAAAAGATTGTAGAACTCATTCAAAAAAGGATTAATAATGGCTAAAAAACTTCCAAAAATTGGGCTTTTGTATCTAGATTATGTATTGAGATTTTTTGATAGGAGCAATTTTAGAGGCTGGCCTGATAAAATTGAGACGGTTGTGTATCACTGGAAGGGTGATGAGGAGCGATTTATTAAAGAGGTGAAAAAGAAGAAAATTGATGTGCTCATTGGTAATATTCCAGCAACTGCCTATGAGACATTTAGAAAGATTGCAAGAAAATTACCCAATGTGCGCTTTATTCCCTCTTTGGATGCGCAATTTGCCAATAAGTCTAAAGAGAATGTGACAAGATTTTGCTGGAAGTATAATATTCCTGTGCCAAAAACCTATATCTTTTATGATAAAGAGGAGGGTATGGAGTTTTTGCAAAAGACTACCTACCCAAAAATCATAAAAAGAAGTTATGGACCTAGTAATTATGGTGGTTATTATGTGCACAAAGTTGATAGCTATGAAGAGGCAAAAAAGCTTTTGGAAGAAAAAAAGTATTGTCCAATCTATGTACAAGATTTTGTGCCTATGAGTGCAGATATTCGGGTAATGCTCATAGGTCATAAACCTGTATGCGCCTTTTGGCGAAGACCTCCCAAAGGGCACTGGCTTACTAATACGAGTCAGGGTGGGAGTATGGATTATATGGATGTGCCCAAAGGGGTATTGGATCTGGCAGTGAAAGTGAGCAAGGCTGCCAATGCAGAGTATTGGGCTTGCGATATAGCTGTGGGTAAAGAGGATGGAAAATATAGAATTTTAGAGTGTGCTACTGCTTTTGCTGCTTTTCCCTATATTAGAGATTGGATTGGGCAGTATTTGATGTGGAAGCTAAGTGGTGGAAAATTTCCTAAGCCAAATATTCCAGTCTATAACTGGGAAGAGCTTGGCAAGATTGATAGCAGTTTGCTGCGCACTATGCGCTATATCACATTTGGGCGCTATACGCCAAGTTTTGATGGGGAGTATTTCTTAAATAGGGTAAAATTTGATGAGCAAGGGTTGCAGCATAAAATTTGGCAGCTTGATGAAGAGTATCCGATGCTCAATACCGAGGAGAGGGATTATGAGGAGTGGCCAAGTAAAAAGTGGGATTTTACCCATAAGTGCAAAGGCTTTTGGAGTGAAAAAGCGCCAAAGGAGAAAAAAGAGTCTAATGAGGAGCATATTTTTGAAGAGCCAAGTGATGAGAGGCCTGTCAGTATCAATGAAGAGGATATGATAAACTTTATCAAAAAAACTCTTGGCAAAAAACGGGGTAAAAAAATTTTAGAGCAGATGGATGCATTAAATATTGCGTATGAGTTGGATAATAATCCGGATGCTCTTCTTGAGCTAAAAGGCATTAAAGAGAAAACTTTACAAAAACTACTAGATGCTTGGCAAGAGTTTAAAAAGGAGCAGTTTGAAACATCAGTATAAATCGTATGATGAGACAGTTGCATTTTTAAAGCAAAAAGTTAAAGAGTATCCACATCTTATCAAGATCCAATCTATTGGTAAAACATGGGAGGGTAGGGATATTATTTTAGCTACTATCTCCCTGGATGTGGAGTTTGCTGATCTAAAACCAGCCCTTTTATATACTGGTACCATTCATGCAAGGGAGTGGATTGGTAATGAGTTGGCAGTTGCTTTTATCGATTATCTTTTAACACACCACAAAAGCGATCCTAGAGTAATTAGCGCTTTGGCTAAAAATACGCTCTATATTGTGCCAGTGCTTAATCCTGATGGATTTGAATATAGCAGAACCCACTACTCCTTTTGGCGAAAAAATAGGCGTAAAAATCCAGATGGTAGCTACGGGGTGGATCTCAATAGAAACTTTAGTGTTGGCTGGATTAAGAGTAAAAACTACTCCTCCAATGTGTATGGAGGACCAGAGCCCTTTAGCGAGCCAGAGACTAGAGCTATCAAAGAGTTTGTAGATACTCATCCAAATATTACCATAGCCCTTGATTACCATTCTCAAGGTAACGTCTTTTTTCCCGCTCATAAATTTAATCACGAAGCAGAGATTGAGGGGACTGATCTCAATGTTTTGTGCGCTAATATGAATTTTGAGATCGAAAAGGTTACAGGTAGAAGATATGGGATCCACAGGGGCAAGCCTCCAGCCAAGCTTATAAGTGGAAGCGGTAGAGAGTATTACTACTCTAGAGGCATTCTTGCCACTGTAGTGGAGGTTGGCACAAGGAATATTCCAGATTATTTACAAAATATGAGCGAATCTATTGATGAGAATATTCCAGCCCTTCTGTATGCGCTCAATCAAGCCTGCAACTATTCATCCAACACGCCAGCGAGGGTAGAGAATTTCACCATCGAAGATGTGGGTAGCAACTGTGTTAAACTCTCCTGGGAATATGAGCAAAGCCCCCATATCTATTTTGAGATCTATCGTAATGAGCATCATAAAGAGGCTTGCAAGGAGCCATCTCTTATAGCTACTACTTCAGATCTTAGTTTTATCGATAAAGATAGAAAAAGCGGCAAACTCTACTTCTACTACATTCGGGCAGTAGACTCTGTGAGCAAACTGCAAGGTCCCTTTGCTCCCCAAGTAAAAGTGATGACACAGCTAGAAAGGGATGAGTTTTTTCGCAATATCTTTCCAAATCCGCAAGATATAGGTTATGTAGCTCAGAAATCTCAAAAAAATGCAGAGCATTTTGGCAAAAACTCTCTGTTTGTAGGGGTGAATAAGACGCTGGGCATCAGCTATGGGGTGATGAAATTTAAGCTCAATTCCATCCCGCCAAACGCTATTATCAAAGAGGCTCGCATTAGTCTCTATCCGCTTAATCGTGTCAATGTCAAGATTGAGAAATATGGAGAGTGGAGTATTAGCTTTATAGAAGATGTGAAGAATCTCAGTAGCTTTGAAGAGATCCACAATGCAAAAGTGATCCAGACCCTTGGCAAAACCATTCCATCTGAAAAACTTACACAAGGTATATGGAAAACTTGGGAGCTGAATGAGTATGAGAGAAAACTTTTACAAGAGTGCCTCAAAAAGCAGGAAGTCCTCTTTCGTATGCAAGGGCCAACTAAGCTGCCTTTGGGTGCTGATAGCCAGATGATGATGTTTGATCTAGGATATGGGCCGTTTGGAGGAGGCATTCATTATCGCCCACATCTAGACATCAAATACACTATCCCGCCAGTGGAAGCAGAAATTGCTCCTTTGCAACTTAAAACTATTTCTGAAGATGAAATTATTGTAGATAGGTTACAATGTGGCTTTGATAAAGAGGGCAGAGTAGTATATGGGTATATGGAGTTTGATTTAACTCTTTTACCAGAGCCTGATCAGACTGTGATTACTCAAGCTTATATTAAGATCCAGAGTAAAAAAATTACAAAGAGTAGTGAGGATATTCGCTATTTGATTGAGTTTGTGGATCTAGAAAAAATAGATTATGAGCATATCCGCAAAAGGAAATCCTTAGGATTTATTGATTATGAGGTGAGTGAGGAGGATCTGCAAAAAAGTAGCGTCCACTACTTCTTATTTGATACTGCTAGTAAAATTGCACTTGAGGAGTTTCATGCCAAAAATCGCCCAGTAGCTTTTATTATCCATCCAACTTTAGCCTCTGCTACTAAGAATCATATTATTGACTGGTATGATAAGATGAGTGAGCAGGAGGTAAAACTGATTGTTAAATATATAAAAAGAAGAAAAAGACCAGTAGCACCTGTGAGCGATCTCAAAGCTACAGTGGAGAAGGGAATGGTAAAGCTTACCTGGAAAAATCCAAAAGATAAAGATTTTGTAGGAGCCTATGTGGTACGCAATAGATTTCATCCTCCTCGCAATCCGCAAGATGGTGTAAAGCTCTATGCAGGAAAGGATGAGTATACTTATGATAATTTTGGCAATACCAAAATAGCTAAATTCTACGCCGTCTTTAGCTATGATGATGTGCCAAACTACTCCGAGCCTGTAATTTTGCATTATGAGCCTTGAAATTAAGTTAAATCTAAGGTAAAATTACATTGGCGCAGCGGATAGCAGCTTGGCCCAGGCCAAGAGGAAAGTCCGAGCTGCAGTGAGGCAGGGTTCCACCTAACGGGTGGCCGGCGAAAGCCGAGGGAGAGTGCAACAGAAAAGAGACCGCCGTAAGGCAAGGGTGAAAAGGTGAGGTAAGAGCTCACCGCCTCTTTGGCAACAAAGAGGGCAGTGTAAACCCAACCCGCAGCAAGTCGCACCAGGTTAGAGCCTCACACTTTTGAGTGCGACGCTGGAGCTCTATGGTGACATAGAGCCTAGATAAATTGCTATCCAAGACAGAACTCGGCTTACAGCTGCGCCTCTTCATATTTTTTTAGTAGTTTAGCTTTAAGCTCTTCAAAACTTATGTCAGGGTTTTTTTGTAAAATCTCTTGTAAAACTACATTATCCTCTTTACCATTCCATATTTTTTGATAGGTTCCCTCTTTGTAGCCTTGCTCTTGACGAAATTGATTGAGCGCATTCTTGCCAATATAGAGGCTATAAAGCTCTTCAAAACTGAGCCCCACACTATCACAAGCTTTAAAAAACTGCTCCAAAAGGGCTTCTTGCATCATTTGGCTATCATTTTTTACAAGTGCCAAGGCCATGAGCTCTTCGAAAATATCCAGGTACTCCTCAATTTTTTCATTATCCCACTCTTTGATTTTTATGCCGCTTTGTGTGTTTTTGAGGTTATTTATAAGTCTTGCTGCTTCATCAAGGGCGTTGTGCTTGAGTAGATAGCTCATCAAAAAGTGCCAAATATCCACTAGCTCAATCTTGACATTTTGCATATTGGGCTTGGCGTCTATGCTCTTCCAGTGTTTCCAAGGAAATGAGTCGATAAGCTCAGCTACCTCCATATAGATACACCGTTTCCAGTTGATAGGTTTACCATTTTTTGTCCAATCGCTTCGCCACTGCACACCGTTTGTATCGTTGTTGAGCTGGTTTTGCAGTTGTAACATCTCATATATTTTTTGCATCAGGTTAACCTTTGAAGCTCTTCTTCGATTTTTGCAAGTTTTTCTTTTGCATCTTCAAGAGCCTTTTGGTTCTGCTCCACCACATCTTTAGGAGCATTTTTTATAAAGTTTTCATTGCCTAGCATTTTAGAGAGTTTTTCAATCTCTTTTTGGACTTTTGCTTTTTGTTTATTGAGGCGATTGATGATAGGAGTTAAATCGATGCCTTCAAGTGGAATGAAAACTTCCACCTTTTCGCCAATATCTGCTACTGTATTCTCAATGGCTTTTTCGGTAAATAGTATCTCTTCAATCTTTGCAAGTTTTTGGATGTAGGCTTTGGCACTCTCAGGTAGGTTGGCTTTTATATAGGCTTTTGGTATAGTTTTGTTTGCCATATCAATAAGCGCTTTTGCACGGCGTAAAGTTACAATAGCATCAATGATTGTTGCAAAGCTCTCTTCTAGCTCTTTATTTTTAGCTCCACTTTTTGGATAGGGCATAACCATAATAGATTTGGACTCCTCTAGGTTGGAGTTGCTTAACTCCTGATAGAGATACTCTGTGATAAAAGGCATAAATGGGTGCAAAAGTTTCATAGCCTCTTTGTAAATTGCCCCAAGCTCAGGTATGGCCTCTTTATTGGCTTTTGCAAGCTCAATCCCCCAGTCGCAAAACTCTCCCCATAGGAAGCGATAGAGTGTGGTAGCTGCATCATTGAAGCGGTAGTTATCGAGATTTTCTCTCACCTCTTGGATAGCTTTATTGAAGCGGCTAAATATATAGCCTCCAAGATCTGTTTGGATCTGGATGTTGTCTAGATCTTGAAAACTCTTTTGATACATCAGTAAAAATCTAGCTGCATTGTAGAGTTTATTGGTAAAGTTGCGATAGAGCTCCAACCTATCGCGCGAGAGTCTAATATCGCGCCCTTGTACTGCAAGGATTGCAAGAGTAAAACGCAACGCATCGGTGCTATATTCATTGATGGTG
>WGAX01000180.1 GCA_015494595.1 Nitratiruptor sp. | reverse complement strand
TTCAAAGTAGCAATCAAGGATCTGGCCGTGCACCATCCCATCAATTCCGCCATTGTATGCCAAAATCTCACAAAGCCTAGCTTTCACATCGCTGCTTAGAGCAGAGGTAGCCAAAAGATAAAAGGCATGAGTATTGAGTCCATCCCCCACCAATACAGCAGTAAGCTCATCATATTTGGTATGCAAAGTTGCTCTCCCTCTTCGCATAGCAGCATTATCCATAACAGGCAGATCATCGTGGATCAGTGAGTAGGTATGAAATAGCTCTATGGCCAGAGCCGGCTTAAGGCTAGATGGAATTAACAAAGGATTGAGAGCTTGCACAACGCTTAATAGAAGCAGAGGCCTAAATCTTTTGCCGGGCGCTTCTAGCATATAGTTGAGCGCCTCTTGGTAGAAGGGGTGAAAACTTTGAATCTGTAAGAGATTTTTTTGTAAAAAATTTTCAAAAACTTCGTTTAAATCCATCTATTTTTGTCCAAAAATATTAGGATTCATAAGATTTAAAGCGCTTGCTTTTTTATCCTCTTCCACCATTTTTAATACATCATTAATAGCAGAGATAAGCAGAATCTGCAATGACTCTTTGTCTTCTAGTAAAGAGTCATCTATCTGTATATCTATAATCTCACCTTTTCCATTTGCACTTACCTCTACCATACCACCGCCGCTTTTGGCACGGAAAATCTTCTTCTCACTCTCCTCTTGGATCTTTTGAGCTTTTTCTTGCAGCTCCTCAAACACCTTGCCTAGCTCGGCAAGATTGAGTTTATCAAACATCTAGAGCCTTTCACATAGAGTTTATAATCTCATCAATCTCATTATTATCATTTACCAGCACAATGGTAGGCTCATAATTTGCCAGCTCCTCCTCATTTAAAAGCATATATGCAACAATAATAATCTTATCGCCAGGATGGGCTTTTCTTGCTGCTGCCCCATTGAGGCAGATCTCTCTTTTGCCACGCTCACCCTTAATCACATAAGTTTGAAAGCGCTCGCCATTGTTGATATTCAATATATCGACTTTCTGGCCAACGCGAAGTTTTGCTGCCTCCATAAGCTCTTCATCGATAGTAATAGATCCAACATAGTTGAGGTTGGCATCTGTTACAGTGGCCCGATGAATTTTGCTATAGAGCATCTCTATAAACATCTCTACGCTCCACCTGCCATTTTTATAACTTCAGTAATACTCATTGGCTCATCCCAATACTCTTTTGGAATGAGATACTCCTCAACCGGATTGCCACCAATTATATGCTCTTCTATTATTCTATCAATTTTTTGCTTATCAAGTCCAACATACATATAATGTCCAGGCTCTACTAGCATAACTGGTCCTAATTGGCACCTATTAAGGCATCCTGTGCGAACTGGCTGCACAGCTGCAATAATTCCCTTTTCCATCAACTTTTGTGCCATATACTGAAAAAGCTGCTGAGACTCAGGATTATTGGCACTTACACAGCTTGGTTTTGGAAATCCAGGAGGTGCAGACTGCTCACACTTAAAAAGATAGAATGTTGGTTGAGGAATGCCCATACTTGCTCCTTTAAATCATACTATTTTTGTCTGAATTGTAGCAGGACTACTTTATAAAAAGATTAAACTATTTTTTTAAAATCTTCTCAATCTCTTTTCGATCACTGAAAGGAATTTTTTTCCCTTTTATCTCTATATACTCCTCATCCCCTTTACCCAAAACTAAAAGGATCTCATCTTTTTGTAGCTCACCTACAGCCTTTTGTAAAGCCTCTTTGCGATCCGGTATGCAAAACAGAGGAGTATCTGTCTTTATCCCACTTTTAATATCCTCAATAATACTATTTGGATCCTCCCCTCTGGGGTTATCCGAAGTGAGATAGATTTTTGTGCAAAACCTACTAGCAACTGCACCCATCAAAGGGCGTTTAGTTTTATCTCTATCACCACCTGCACCAAAAAGGGCTACAATCTTTCTGCCTCCAAAAGACTCAAAGACCTTTTGCATTCCATCTGGAGTATGGGCAAAATCTATGATAATAAGAGGCTCCTCACTCACCACCTCCATACGCCCCTTCACTCCTGCAAAATGCTCCACTGCTTCAGCAATATCTTCTAGCTTTTCGTTGGTAAGCATATGCACCGCTCCAATGGCAGCAGTGATATTGTAAAGATTAAAAAGCCCCTGCAAGGGAGAGTAGAAGTCTACACTCTGGGAGCCAAAGCGAAGCAGAGCACTTATACCATTTTGTAGGGAATAGGCAAGAATCTGATAAGTAGCCATCTCCTCTATGGCGTATGTTCTGGTATTTTTGACATTATATTGAATCTGTTTCTCCTCTTTGTTGATAAGTTTCATAGACTCATCAGCAAAGAAGCTGCTTTTTGTAGCAATATAGTTTTGCATACTTTTATGGTAATCTAAATGATCTTGGGAGATATTGGTAAAAACTTTCAAAGCAAAATGTAGTCCCTCTATGCGGTTTTGCGCTATTGCGTGGGAGCTTACCTCCATACAAAAGTGGCTACATCCTTCCTTTTTGGCTTGAAAAAGGTGGTAGATAGTAGTAAGGATTGATGGAGTAGTAAGACTTTTCTCACCCTTTTGCTTATCTGCAATAAAAAAGCCCCTTGTGCCTTGCAAGGCAGCTTTGTAGCTTAAATCATTTAGAATCGAATAGATTGCAGCTGCTGTGGTAGTCTTGCCATTTGTTCCTGTAACACCTACAATTTTCATCTCTTGTAGATGCAGTTTCTCTATGAGCTTTGATGGTGTAATGGAAGGAGTTGTATGAGTGTAATATTTCCTATTTTGCTCAGTGAGTAAAAAGAGATCAGCTTGCTCTTTGGTATTGTCTGTAATTTTGAGCCCATCAAAATCGTAAATCATTGCTTCTCACTCTGGAGTTTTTCCACAAACTTTTGGAGTCGGTTATCTGTAGGATAGAGCTTTGAAGCATCTTCTAAATAGCTATAGACCATATCGGTAAATCCATGCTCAATAAGATTTTCTATAAAATCAAAAAAGTCGCTCTTTTGAGTAATAATCACCTTAGTACTATACATAATATCTTCAAAAGCTCTTTTAAATCCTCCTCGATCCTCTACAACAATTTTAAAATCTTTATAGGAGATTCCCTCTTGTAAAAAGATGCTCTCTTTACCCTCTTCTATAAGATTATGAAAATCCTCTTGAGAGTTATCAAGAGCTTCTACCATCTCTATAACCCGCTCTTCAGGCTCTTGCTCCTTCTCCTCTTTTAAAATCATATAAAAATCAAACAGGGCAGATGCCTCCTCTTCATCCTCCTTCGCCAAATCACACAAAATAACACCAAGCTTTGCGCTTTTATCTTGAGGATCAAGATGCAGCATCTTTTCAAAAAGAGAGCAAGCTTTTGTAAAATCTTTTTGCATAAAACTCTCAAATGCTGCTTGCAAAAGCTGCTTTTTATCCATTCTTTTGGCTTTCATACTGCTGTGCTATCTCCTCCCATTGATCTTCATAACCGGGTGGAATATTAATTACTTCAATATCGGGATGAATATCGATTTTAAGCTGGCGCTCAACCCCATATTTGAGAGTATTACCAGCCGCGCTACACCCCACACAAGCACCACCCAGCTGGACAAATACTTTACCATTTTTTACACCAAGGAGTTTAATATCTCCTCCATCTAATGCCAACATAGGTTTTAGTTTTTCAATAACTCTCTCAACAGCTGGATAGAGATCTTCATCTGTAAATGGAAATGTCATTCTTTTCCTTTGTACTATTTGAGAGGAATATAGTTTATTTATACTTAGAAGTATATTAGAAGAAAAAATTAATCAATATAATGGGGGAAAACCCCACTATTTTAGACAAATTCGATAAAGGCCATAGGAGCTGCGTCTCCTCGTCTTACACGAGTTTTGATAACTCTTGTATATCCACCCTTACGCTCCTTATATCTTGGAGCAATCTCATTCATAAGCTTTTTAGTCGCCTCTTTATCCTGCAAATAGGCAAAAACATCTCTATGAGCATTAAAATCGCCTACTCTAGCTTTTGTAATAAGCTTTTCTATGTAGCTTCTTAGTGTCTTTGCCTTTGCAACAGTTGTCTCAATTCTTTCATGCATAATAAGCGCAATAGCAAGATTTTTTAAAAGCGCTTTTCTGTGTGAGCTTGTTCTGCTCAGCTTTCTATATCCGTGTCTATGCCTCATTCTTCTATCCTTTAAGACTTAATCTTTTCAAGCTTACTGGCAATGGCTTGTCTCATTTGAGGAGAGATCTTTTCCATATCAATACCAAGCTCTGCAATCTTTTCCTCTATCTCATCAAGAGATTTTTTACCAAGATTTTTGATCTCTTTTAACTCTTTTGGCTCCATTAAAAGAAGCTCCCCTATATACTCAATCCCTGCTCTTTCTAAGGAGTTATAACTTCTTGCACTCAATCCCAGCTGCTCAATCTTTTCAAAAAAGATCTGCTCCTCACTGCTTGAGCCACTGGTACTCTCTTTAGAGTCTACTACATTAATATCACTATTAAAAATAGCCAATTGACTTTGCAATACATCCAAAGCCATCTTTAGAGCCTCTACCGGCTCAATCTGTCCATCTGTCTCAATATCAAAGACAATTTTCTCATAGTTTGGATTATCCTCTACCAAAATATTCTCTATAGAGTAGACAGCCTTTTTCACAGGAGTAAAAAAGGCATCAAGCGGGATAAATCCTTCAGGAAGGAGTGTGCGAATATCTTCACTTGGCACATAGCCAATACCTCTTTTGATAATAATTGCAAAGTTTAACTTTGCATCCTCATTTAAGGTAGCAAGAAAATTTGTAGGCGTAACAACAGCTACCTCTTCATTTTCTAAATCTTGTCCACTAAGCTGCTTTGCTCCTTCAAAAGAGTACTCTACCGTTACACTCTCTTTTTCTGGATCCTTAATCTTAAAGCGAATATTTTTGAGATTGATAATAAACTCTGCAACATCTTCTAGCATACCGCGCACACTATCAAACTCATGCTGCACTCCTTCTATCTTAATCCCTATAGGAGCGTATCCAGCTGTGGCACTAAGAAGGAGTCTACGAAGCGGATGTGCTATAGAGATCGCATACCCGCTCTCATAAGGATAGACGTTGAGTCTAATATGATTCTCTTTCACCTTTTCAACTTCCAAATTTGTCGGAACTGAAGGTGCTATTTTGATCTTATTCATTGCCTACTCTCTTTTAAAAATTTTACTCTTACCTATTACTTAGAGTATAGCTCTACAATCAATCTCTCTTCTACAGGAATTTCTACTTCCTCTCTATCTGGTACTCTAGTAAAAATGCCAAAGACTTTATCTTTATCCACATCTACCCAAGGTACAATACCAGTCTGATTTGTAAGCTCTAAAGATCTTTGAATTTGAGGATTATTTTTGCTCTTCTCCCTAATCTCAATTTTTTGACCTGGTTTCACACGAAATGAAGGGATATTGACTCTTTTACCATCCACTAATACATGGCCATGGCTTACAAGCTGTCTTGCAAATCTTCTGGTTGTTGCAAATCCCATGCGGTATACCACATTATCAAGTCTTTGCTCTAAAAGTTTAATAAGGTTCTCCCCGGTATTACCTTCCATTCTGTTTGCCTCTTTAAAGAGGTTTCTAAACTGCTTCTCAGCAACACCATACATAAATTTCGCTTTTTGCTTCTCACGAAGCTGCAAACCATATTCGCTAATTTTGCTTCTTCTTTGACCATGCTGACCAGGGGGATATGGTCTTTTATCTAGTGCGCTCTTTCCTGCAAGTCTTCGCTCTCCTTTAAGAGCCAAACTTACACCAAGTCTTCTTTCGATCTTTTCTACTGGACCTCTATATCTTGCCATCTATTTTCTCCTAATCCAAAAAATTTTAGCTTTTGTGGCGTGCCGCTATGTTGTTATACTCTTCTTCTTTTTGGAGGTCTACATCCATTATGTGGTAAAGGAGTAATATCTTTAAAAAACAAAATTTTAATACCCTCAATTGCTCCAACACTTTTTACTGCTGTGTCTCTTCCGCTTCCAGGTCCTTGGACTTTGATACCAACTTCTTTGATTCCATGCTCTTTGGCTTTATTCATTGCATCTTCAACCGCTTGTTGGGCTGCGAATGGAGTAGATTTTTTGCTTCCTTTAAATCCAAGACTTCCTGCACTACTCCACGCAATCACATTTCCCATCTCATCAGTTACTGTTACAACAGTATTGTTAAATGTCGCGTTTATATATACAACGCCTCTTGCGATATTCTTTTTGACAATCTTTTTTCTTGCTCTTCTTTTTGCCATCTACCTATCCTTTACTTTGAACCTACAGTTTTTCTTTTGCCTTTTCTCGTTCTGGCATTTGTTTTAGTCTTTTGTCCTCGTACCGGAAGGCCTCGTCTATGGCGAAGTCCTCTATAGCAGCCAATATCCATCAATGCTTTAATATCCATTGCCACTTTTTTACGAAGATCACCCTCTACCACATAGTTTTCGCGGATATGTTTATTGATTGTCGCAACTTCCTCTTCTGTAAGCTCATAAACCCTCTTATCATAGCTGATACCTACAGCATCAAGAATCTTTCTTGAAGTTGTTAAACCAATCCCATATACATAAGGAAGGGCATACTCAATTCTTTTCTTTTTTGGTAGATCTACACCTGCAATCCTAGCCATTTTGCTTATCCTTGTCTCTGTTTATGTTTTGGATTGACGCAGATTACTCGTACTACGCCTTTTCTTTTAATAATTTTGCACTTTTCGCACATCTTCTTTACTGATGGTCTCACTTTCATTACTTCTCCTTCTTCATAGTTGGCACTTTCATAACGGCACGCTAGGCTTGATGAGCTACTCAAGCCAATCCTTGTAAAAGAAGTGCCATCTCTTACAAAGACTCTTCCCACAGTTCCAAAAAGGGGATGTAATTATACTTAAGAAGTGCTTAATTTAATCTTATTTATATCTAAAAGTTATTCTGCCCTTATCAAGGCTATAGGGAGTAAGCTCTACTTTCACTTTATCACCCGGTAAAATCTTAATATAGTGCATTCGCATTTTACCAGCTATATGGCACAGTACCACATGCCCATTTTCAAGCTCCACACGAAACATCGCATTAGGCAATGCCTCTTTGACAATACCATCAACCTCTATCACATCATCTTTTGCCATATTTAATCCTCCTTACTTAAAATTTCTGCTCTGCCGCCAATTATTGCAACTGTATGCTCATAATGGCTGCCTCTTAGCCCATCTTCACTTACCACAGACCATTTATCCTCCAAAATTTTTGGCGTACCCAGCTTTTGACAAATCATAGGCTCAAGACAAAACACCATACCCTCTTTGATTTTTGGACCACTTTTTGGGCTACCATGCTCTAGATAGTTGGGAATTTCAGGCTCTTCATGAGGTTTTTTACCAATACCATGCCCGCAAAAGCCATGCAGCGGCTGATAACCCCTTGCTTTAATATATTTTTCTATCTCAAAGCTCAGCTCTTTAAAGCGCATACCAGCTCTAATAATCTCAATTGCAAAATAGAGGGTATCTTTTGCTATCTGAATTAATGCTTCATCCTGTTTTGAAATTTTTCCTACCCCAACAGTCAGCGCTGCATCACCATACCATCCATCAACTTCAGTGCCAATATCTAGACCAATTATGTCGCCCTCTTGCAAACAATACTCTGTAGGAATACCGTGAATAATTACCTCATTAACTGAAGTACATACAGCTGCAGGAAATCCGTAAAGTCCTTTAAAAGAGGGGCGGGCACCAAGACTTCTGATATACTCCTCACCCATCCTATCAATCTCTTGTAAAGAGACACCCGGCTTACACTCTTTTGCAAGATAATTTAGGGTTTTAGCAACAACTACATTTGCTTTGCGCAGCTTCTCAATCTCAGCAGGTTTACGGATGGGGATCGCCATTAGAGCCCCACCGCACTGAGTGTTTCATACTTACTCATATAGATTTGCGCTTCAATTTTACGCATCGTATCAAGAGCTACCTGTACCACAATAAGCACTGCGGTACCTCCAAAGTAAAAAGGCACGCCCATAGCTTTGACAAGCACCCACGGAAGCGTAGCAATCAGACCCAAGTATAAAGCTCCCCAAAAGGTAAGCCTGCTTGCCACCTCATTGAGATACTCTGCAGTAGGCTCTCCCGGTCTAACTCCTGGAATAAAACCGCCTTGGCGCTTGAGATTTTCTGCAATATCTTTGGCATTGAAGACAATGGAAGCATAAAAGTAGGCAAAAAAGATCACAAAGAAAAACATCAAGATATTAAACACAAAGCCATTTGGATTGAGAAAGTCCGCAATTTTTTGCACTATTGGGTTGGTGCTTGATTGTAAAATAGTAGATGGAAACATCAAAATCGCAGAGGCAAAAATTGGAGGAATGACTCCACTGAGATTGAGTTTAATGGGAATATAGTTCATAATGCGCTTTTTTTGATTTTGCATCAACACTTTTCTAGAGTATGAGACTGGCACGCGTCTTTCTGCCAACTCCACATAAATAATAAATCCAACAGTAACCAAAATAATAGCAATGATTGCAATGAGTATAAGGAAGTTAAGCTCACCTGTATTGACAAGATTAACGGTACCTGCAATTGCTGCAGGGATTCCTGAGACAATACCCGCAAAGATGATGAGCGAAATACCATTTCCTATCCCTCTTTGGGTGATCTGCTCACCAATCCACATCAAGATCATCGTACCAGCTAGCATACTGATGGCTGCAATAGTCACAAAGGTAGGCATATCGATCATTATTGCACTTTCACCGCCTCTGCCAGTTAAGCTGTGCAAACCGATTGAGACACCAATTGCTTGAATAAGTGTAATGACAATAGTGGCATAGCGGATGATCTGCATATATTTTGTCATTCCATCGCGCTCTTTTTTCATCTGTGCCAGGGTTGGAAAAGTTGCAGCCAAAAGCTCCATAATAATAGAAGCAGTAATATAGGGCATAATACCAAGGGAGATAATGCTAAGCCGCCTTACGGCGTTACCGCTAAACATATTAAACATTCCCAGGGCATTACCTGCCTGGGAGTCAAAAAACTCTTTTACGACATCAATATTTACACCAGGAACCGGCACATACGCCAATACTCTATATAAAAAGAGAAATCCCAGAGTAATAAGAATTTTATTGACTAATGACTTGCTCATTATTTTTGTCCACTACATAAGATATTCTCATCTTTGATTTTATCTTTAATATCTTTTACACTTCTGCCTATAAGTTTAACTCTTACTACATATTTTGGAAGTTTATAAACACTTCTGATACTCTCCATTGTAATCACTTCCAAAGAGGCGATCTTTTTCACTTTATCCACATTAATAGCTACCGGTTTTACTACATTAGAGGTAAAACCAATTTTTGGAAGTCTTCTTTGCAATGGCTGTTGACCACCTTCAAAGCCTCTCTTTTGTTTATAACCAGTTCTACTCTTTTGCCCCTTCTGTCCTCTGGTTGCGGTTTTTCCCATACCGCTACCCTGACCTCTACCTACTCTTTTTGTTTTATGTGTACTTCCGGGAGCTGGTTGTAAATTGTGTAATGCCATAGTCTATCCTTATGCTTTGATTCTCTCTAATGCCTCAATTGTGGCACGCACCAATGTTGCAGGATTGTTTGAGCCAAGGGATTTGGTCAAAATATCTTTGATACCTGCAAGCTCAAGCACTGGTCTTGCAGCACCACCTGCAATTACACCCGTACCCTGGCTAGCAGGCTTGAGCAAGATTTTGCTTGCATTATATTTATGCTCAATATCGTGGGCTATGGTTGTGCCTTTGATGTTGACGGTAGTGATATTTTTAAAAGCGTTATCTACCGCTTTTTTAATAGCATCTGGCACCTCTTTGGCTTTGCCAATCCCATAACCTACATGCCCCTTCTTGTCACCAACAACCACAAGGGCACTAAAGCGAAATCTCCTACCACCCTTGACAACTTTTGTAACACGGCTGATATTTACTACAACCTCTTCAAAATCTTCTCTATTGTATTTTTCCATCTGCTATCCCCTAAAACTTAATTCCATTTTCTCTTAGCGCATCAGCAAAAGATGCAACTACCCCATGGTAGAGATACCCATTGCGATCAAAAACAATAGTTTCAATACCGATCGCTTTGAGCTTATTTGCCATATCTTCAGCCACCTTTTTAACATCCTCTTTATTGGCTTTTAGTCCCATTTTGGCACCATCAGAGTATGCCATAGTGTGCCCTTTGCTATCATCAATAGCTTGAGCATAAAAGTGTCTATTGGACTTAAAGACAGATACTCTTGGTCTTTGACTTGTACCAGTGATTTTGCCTCGTACTCTTCTTTTTCTCTTGATTCGTAGCTTATTTTTTCTTCTTTGCACACTCTCTCTCATACCCTACCCTTTACTTCTTAGCTGTCTTACCAGCTTTTCTAATAATCACTTCATCAACATATTTCACACCTTTGCCTTTGTATGGCTCAGGTGGTCTAAAGCTTCTAATCTCTGCTGCCACTTGGCCAACTTTTTGCTTATCGTGACCTTTAACAGTAATGATATTTTTCTCTACTGTTATCTGAATCCCCTCAGGAATAGGATAGTTAATTGGATGGGAAAAACCTAGCTGCAACTCAAGCTCTTTGCCTTTTACTGCAGCTCTATAACCTACACCATTGATCTCAAGCTTCTTCTCAAAGCCTTTTGTCAAACCCTCTATTGCGTTGTTGGTTAATGCTCTATAAGTTCCCCAGTAGGCTCTACTCTGTTTGTCCTCCCCTACTGGCGAAAAAACTATACTATTATCTTTGATTTCTACTTTTACTCTATTGCCAAACTCCACCTCTTGGCTGAGGTTACCCTTTTTGACAATCAGCTTACCATCTTCAATCTTCACCTCTACGCCGCTAGGAATTGCGACTGGTTGCTTCCCAATTCTACTCATCTTTTTCCTTTATACGATATTTCTACGATTGCTCGAATGGATATCGTATTACCAAACACTGCAAAGCAGCTCGCCGCCAACACCTTTGGCGTATGCTTCATCGTTAGGTAACACACCCTTATTTGTACTTACAATAATTGTACCGTAGCCATTTTTAAATCGTTTAATCTCATCTTTGCCTTTATAGACACGGCGGCCAGGCTTTGAGATTCTTTTGATTTCATTGATAACCGGTTTTTTCTTTTTACCAAGCTCTTCATATTTTAAAACAACATTGATAAATTTTTTATTGCCCTCTTCTACAACTTTATAACTCTCTATATAACCCTTTTCTTGCAAAATCCTCACAATCGATTCAACAATTTTGGAATAGAGCAGCTTTGTCACCTCTTGCCCACGCATAGAGGCGTTTCTGATTCTCGTGATTGAATCTGCAATCATATCATTAATCATTGTTTATTCTCCTTCATGAATATCTAATAGGGTTCGTGCCTTGCACGCTTCCTATTAGTGAAATTACCAGCTTGACTTCTTCACTCCTGGCAAAAGCCCCTCGCTTGCCATTTTTCTTAGACAGATTCTACAAAGTCCAAAATCTCTATATACAGATTTTGGTCTACCACAAATCCTACATCTTGTATAGGCTCGTACTTTGAATTTAGGCTTTCTTTTAGCCTTTGCGATCATACTCTTTTTTGCCATTATCTACCACCTTTTGCAAAAGGAAATCCAAGAAGCTCTAAGAGTTTAAAAGCCTCTTTATCATTTTCTGTCGTTGTCACGATTGTAATATTCATACCGTGAGTTTTGATAATGTTATCGTAATCGATTTCTGGAAACATCAACTGCTCATCAAGGCCAAAGTTATAATTACCTCTTCCATCAAATCCGCTTTTTGGAAGCCCTCTAAAATCTTTCACCCTTGGTAAAGCAATATAGATAAGCTTTTGCAAAAAGTTCCACATTCTATCGCCTCTGAGTGTCACTTTGACACCTACTGGCATCCCTTCACGAATCTTAAAGCCAGCCTCTGACTTTCTTGCTTTTGTCACAACTGCATGCTGGCCTGCTAGAAGGCTGATAGTATCTTGAATATTTTGCATCAATTTACTATCTCTGCTTGCCTCTCCCGCTCCCACGCTAATAACAATCTTCTCAAGGCCAGGAATAAGCATAGGATTTTTAAGATCAAGCTCTTTTTGTAGAGCCTCTTTTACCTCTTCGTTATACTTTTTCTTCAATTCCAATGTCATGATGCGCCACCTTCTACTTTGCGAACATTAGAGATATGAATTGGCATCTCTTTATTGATAAATCCGCCTTCAGGATTTTTTTCACTCGGCTTTACAGCCTTTTTTGCAACTTTACAGCCTGCTACAATGACTGCATCTTTTTTAGGAAGTACTTGCAATACTTCGCCGGTTTTACCTTTGTCATCTCCAGCAATCACCTCTACAATATCGCCCTTTTTGATCTTGAATTTCTTTGCCATTAGAGCACCTCCGGCGCAAGTGAAACGATTTTCATAAAGTTTTTATAGCGCACCTCTCTGCTTACTGGTCCAAAGATACGGGTCCCTATTGGCTCATTTTTGTTATCCAGAATAACTGCAGCGTTATCATCAAACCGAATAAGTGAGCCGTTTTCTCTTTGGATCTCCTTTTTAGTACGCACGACGACCGCTTTTACCACCTGTCCCTTTTTTACTTTACCATTTGGCAAAGCTTTTTTGACAGAGGCAACAATAATATCACCTACAGAGGCGTAGCGTCTTTTGGAGCCTCCTAAGACTTTAATACACATTATCTCTTTTGCGCCGCTATTATCAGCGACATTCAATCTAGTAAAACTCTGGATCATTACTTAACTCCTGCCTGAACAATCTCTTTGAGTCTAAAGGATTTTCTTTTTGAAATAGGCCTACACTCAATGGCAGTAATAACATCGCCAACATTGGCCTGATTCTTCTCATCGTGAACAAGATATTTTTTGAATCTTTTAACAATTTTGTGATATTTTGGGTGCATCACTTTGCGCTCAACAAGCATAGAGACAGTTTTGTCTCCACTTTTTTTAATCACTCTTCCTTGAATTACTCTTTTATAAGCCATTATTTAGCCCTTTTTTCTGCGATTGCAGTTTTGATTCTAGCAATGTCTTTTCTGGTTTTTCTAATCTGGCTAGTATCCTGAAGCTGCATAGTTTTGAGTTTCATTCTCAAACTAAACAGCTCCAACTTCTTCTCCCTCAGCAACCCTTCAAGCTCTTGTAGGCTTTTATCTTTTAGCTCAGTATATCTCATTTTCACTCTCTTGTGTCACGATTTTTGTTTT
>WGAX01000179.1 GCA_015494595.1 Nitratiruptor sp. | reverse complement strand
TAGTTGCCTGTGGCAATATGGACATACTGTTTGAGTCTGTTATTATCTTTTTTGATCACTTGTGCAATTTTTGCGTGGACTTTAAAGCCGGGAATCCCAAAAATCACATGCGCGCCAGCATTTTCCAACACCCTTGCCCATATAAGGTTATTCTCTTCATCAAATCTTGCTTTAAGCTCTACCATTGCAGTAACTTGCTTGCCGCTCTCAGCCGCATTGATAAGAGCTTTGACGATGGGAGAGTTTTTACCTACCCTATAAAGTGTCATACGGATTGCCAAAACATCTGGATCTTTACTAGCCTCTGCTATAAATTTAACAACTGGATCAAAGCTCTCATAAGGGTGGTAGAGCATTATATCTTCGTGCTCAATAGCTTGAAAGATCGATTCTGTGCTGTCAAGGGGGGGCAATATTTTTGGCGTGTAGGGCTCAAAGAGCAGATGAGGAAAGTTTTTGTTGGAGACAATCTCCCATAATGCTCCAAGGTTGATGGGGATACGGTAGTAGTAAATATCTTCTGTATCGATGTGAATATGCTCTTTGAGAAAATTTATCAAATCTTCACTCGCATTTGCTCCAATCTCTAAACGAACAATCTCTCCTTTTCTGCGAAGTTTCAATCCCTCTTCCAGAAGCTCCATAAAGTCATCCGCCTCTTCTTCTTCGATCTCAATATCTGCATTACGGGTGACTCGAAAAGGAGCACTCTCTAAAATGGTGTAGCCAGGAAAGAGAGAGTCAAGATGAGCTTGAACGATAGACTCTATAGGTATATATATGTTTTCAATTTGTACAAAGCGAGGCAGTACGCGAGGAATGCGTACAAGACCAAATTTTGTCTCTTGAGCTTCATTTGCGTCTGTAAGCTTAAGTACGAGAGCAAAACTGAGATTATTCAGATGAGGGAAGGGGTGTGTGGCATCTACAGCAATGGGGACAATTACGGGATAGAGATTGGAGTAGAAGTAGTCATTGATTTTTAATTTCATCTCTTCATCTAATTCATTGTAGTTTTTTAGATAGAGCCCCTCCTTTTTAAGTTTTTCTATAATTTTAAAAAAGGTTGTCTCTAAAACCTTTTTTTCTTTATGGAGATACTCCCGAATGGCTTTGAGCTGCTCTAGGGGAGTCATCTTATCAGGGCCTGTAACGCGAATACGGTATTTAAAAAGTTTTTTGAGTCCTGCTACGCGTATCATATAAAACTCATCTAAATTGGTGCCGTAGATAGCTATAAATTTGAGCCTTTCTAGTAGAGGATTACTTTCATCTTGCGCTTCTTCAAGTACTCTTGTATTGAATTTGAGCCAAGAGAGCTCCCTGTTGATGTAGAGTTTGGGATCTTTTAGATTCATTTTTATCCTTTTATATTGGCTGTGGGAGTCATATATTTACATTTTAACAAAGATTTTTTAAGATTACATGCAAAAGGAGCACAATGGATATAAGAAAGCTTATTAAAAATTATCAAGAGTTTAAGAATTTGCATTTTCAGCACTATGAAGAGCTTTTTGAAGAGCTTGCCAAAAAGGGGCAGAGTCCCAAAACACTTTTTATCGGGTGTAGCGATTCGCGCATCGTGCCAGATCTCTTTACGGGAGCAAAACCGGGTGATCTTTTTGTGGTGCGTAATGTGGGGAACTTTGTACCTCCTTTTAAACCGGATGACGATTTTCATGGTACGGCTGCGGCTATTGAGTATGCAGTAAGCGCATTAGAAGTAAGAGATATTGTAGTGTGCGGCCATAGTCACTGCGGGGCGTGTGCAAGCCTTTATAAAGATATTCCAGGTACTGCTGAGTTTATCCATATAAAAAAGTGGCTAGAGATAGCAAAGCCAGCCAAAGAAGCAGCACTTAGCAGTGTGGGAGACAAAGACAAAGAGCAGCTTTTACGCGCAACTGAAAAGGCTTCTGTTTTGGTGCAGCTTGATAATCTTTTAACCTATCCTACTGTGAAAAAGAGAGTCGAAGAAGCAACTCTGCTGCTGCACGGATGGTATTATAAGATTGAGACTAGTGAGCTTGAGTATTATGATGAGCAAAAGGGTGATTTTGTGCCTATAGGGATTTGATTTTTTCGATCTCGTCGCGAAGCCTTGCAGCCTCTTCAAATTCAAGTCTCTTGGCTGCTTCATGCATCGCTTTTGTAAGCTCTTTGATGATTTTTTCCCTCTCTTTAGCTGGCATTTTCTCTTTTGCTTTATATTTTTGGTAGAG
The DNA here is from genome assembly GCA_015494595.1 of Nitratiruptor sp. Taxonomy (GTDB): domain Bacteria; phylum Campylobacterota; class Campylobacteria; order Campylobacterales; family Nitratiruptoraceae; genus Nitratiruptor. The sequence continues at coordinate 193 of WGAX01000179.1, read as the reverse complement.
GATGTCGAGATCTTTGCTCTTGAGATTCTCATCCAATGCCCTCTTCGTTGATTGTGGAGTGATGTTGTGTTTTAGGTTATAGGCGTGTTGCTTGGCTCTACGCTCAAGCGTCGTCTTGATAGCGCGATACATGGAGCCAGTAATTTTGTCTTTGTATTTTTCTAGATCTTCTAAATTATCCAAAGGCGCCACT
>WGAX01000178.1 GCA_015494595.1 Nitratiruptor sp. | reverse complement strand
CAACTGCACTTTTGTGCAGAAGGTGTATAGGGTATTAGCGGCCCTTTCGGGCCGTTATCCCCCGCTATGGGGCAGGTTAGCTACGTGTTACTCACCCGTGCGCCGCTTAGCTGACACTCTAACCAAATGGTTAGAGCCGTTCTCGCTCGACTTGCATGTGTTAAGCACGCCGCCAGCGTTCACTCTGAGCCAGGATCAAACTCTCCATAAATATTTTTTATGAAACTTCAATCTCCTGTATCAAAACTCAAAGGAGCTCGACTCTCTGTCTAGTTGTCAAAGATCTCTTTAAGCTCTCTAACCCATCTTCACTCAAGATGAGTTATTTGAACCCCCTCTCATTTCGAGGACTGAAATTATGCCAAATCCCTTCGGCTTTGTCAAGAGCAATTTAACTCCTGCAAATGACGATTGGAATTCTACTCTCTTTTAAACTCTTTGTCAAGAGATTCTCTGTTACTTTAAGTAACTTTCCTGACCTCTTCACTCTTAATGAACTCCCGCTCATCTTTCGCGGATGAGAATTATGGCATAATATTTTGTTTGTGTCAAGAGTAAAAAATCAAATCAAAATAGGGAGGGTAAAATATGAATAAGAGAGAGACAGCAGCCATAAGCCAGCAAGAAAGAGTTGATGTATCTACTACAAAAGAGTCTAGCAGCAGTTACGATATAACTACTTTTATAAAAAAGACCTACCAACTTTTTGCTGCTAGTTTAATAGCTGCAAGTACTGGTGCATATATAGGTATGCAAATGGCATCTGCTATTGCAAGTTGGTATTGGGGATTAGTAATTTTAGAGTTTGCTGTATTAATAGGGCTCTATTTTACAAAAGATAAGCCCGGTATTAATCTTGCTATGCTTTTTGTTTTTACTTTCCTTACCGGTTTAACACTTACACCGCTTCTTAGTGCAATCTTAGCAATGCCTCAAGGCGCTAATATTGTTACTAATGCATTCTTGCTTACTGCTGTGGCGTTTGGAGGAATTTCACTCTTTGCAATCAATACAAAACAAAACTTCACATTTTTGGGAAAATTTCTCTTTATTGCTCTTATTATTTTGGTAGTAGCATCTTTGCTCAATATCTTTCTTGGCAGCCCCATCTTACAACTAGTGCTAGCGGGAGCTGGTGCACTGCTTTTTAGCGCTTTTATTCTTTATGATACACAAAATATTATTCAAGGCAATTTTGCTACTCCTGTTGAAGCTGCTATAGCTCTCTATTTAGATGTATTAAACCTGTTTATCTCAATTCTCCAACTATTAGGCTTTTTAGGTAGTGATGAATAATCAAGAGGCTCCTTTGGAGCCAAAAATATATCGCCTGATAGATGCTAATATTAATAGATTAAAAGAGGGTATACGAGTCGTTGAGGATATAGTGCGCTATATATATGATAATAAAGAGATAGCTTTGCGTCTAAAAAATCTTCGTCATCAAGCCAGTTATGAAAATCCTTATCTTTTGCCCTATAGAGATATTAATAGTGATGTCCTGCGCCAAAGCACACCTTCTGAGATGCAAAGAGAAAACTTGCAATCGGTAGTAAAGGCTAATATCAAAAGAGCACAAGAGGCTGCCCGGGTTTTAGAAGAGATAATGAAAATAGCTGAGCCTTCACTTTCTGAAAACTTTAAAAAAATCAGATATGAGCTTTATGAGATAGAAAAATTACTTCTGGCACCATAAAAATATAATCTCAAATTCCAAATAGGTATAGGGATAATTTCTCAAAAGTTGCCTTAAATCAGCAATTTTGGCTCTTTTTTTTCCTGAGCTTACCCCACTTCTTTTAATATAATCAAAAATTAAGCGTCTGTTTGGAAAAAAGAGTTTATACTCTTTTATCTCATACTCTACTTTAAAAAAACTTTTTGCTACCTCAAGCACCATCTTAGCGGGATATATCGGAGAAGAGATACCTAATAGCTGATGAATTGTAGCAAATGTATTACTAGTAAAAAGAGCACAACTAAGATTGCTGCTTATAGCTGCAATATTTTTAAAAACTCTATTCAAATCTTTGCTCCACTGCAAAGAGGATGAGGCAAAGATTTGATCAATTGGAAGCTTTTTTAGTTTTACAAAACAGGTATCATCATCAAAATTGCAAAAAATTTTTCTCACTCTATAGCTAGGATGCAAAGCCAACATATTGGCAGCCAAATCAACAGCATAAAAGCACTCAAAATCCCACTCTATTGCTCTATACACCTCACCGCTGCCAGCACCAAGATCCAAAATATATCTACCCTTTTGAGGTGTTTTTTCTACCAGATATTTTGCAACCTTTGATTGAATTATTTTGTAGTCTTGGTAGCTTTTGGCAAAACGATCAAACTCTTGGATATGTTTCAATATAGATTTACCTTAGATTAGATATAATTGGCTCAAATTTTTGATAAGGGAAACAGATGATTAAAATCCTTTTCATACTCCAAATTGTTCTAGCGGTGATTTTGACCATCATTATTTTACTACAAAAAAGCTCCTCCATAGGACTTGGTGCATATAGTGGAAGTAATGAATCGCTCTTTGGAGCAAAGGGCCCACAAGGATTTTTGGCTAGAGCCACCTTTTTCCTTGCTACTATATTTGTACTCAATACTATTTTGCTTGGGTATATGTACAACAAAGAGTACAATAAATCTGTAGTCGATAAGATTAAAGTAGAAAAAACTTCACCTGTGCCAACTATTCCAGAGCCAAAACCTGCTCCAAACAATGCTCCACAAGCTCCTGCTACTCACTAATTTTATTTTTCTCTTTCGCCTCTTTGGCGATGCCCATATTCTACTCTATCACAGATTTGGTGATCCAAGGTATCCTACAACTAATACCAGCCTTGAGCAGCTGCAAAAAGATTTTGTTTATCTTCAAAAGCATCACTACAAGGTTATTCCTCTACAAAGACTTGTAAAAGCATTACAAAACAGAGAGCCACTCGATCCAAAATGGGTAGTAATTACTATAGATGATGGATTTAAGAGCCTGCTTAAAGCCTTGCCTCTTTTTCAAAAGTTTCATTACCCCTTTACACTCTTCATCTCCACGAAGCCCATTCAAAATAGGTATCCAGATTTTTTGCGCTGGAAGGATATAAAAGAGATAGCCAAATTTGGCGAAATTGGACTCCACTCTCACACTCATCCTCATCTAACAGATCTAAGCAATGAAGAGATTGTAAAAGATACTAAAAAAGCTTTGAAGTTATATAAAAAGCACTTGCATACTTTACCTAAAAGCTACGCCTACCCTTATGGAGAATATGATAAGCGAGTAAAAGGGCTTTTGCAATCTTTTCATTTTGTGCTTTGCAATCAAAACTTAGGAGCAGTCTCTAAAAAAAGCTCAATATACGATCTTAATCGCATCGCCCTCGTTGGCAAAAGCAATCTGCCTCAAGCTTTACATCTAAAGTATCTGCCAACCCAATGGATCGAGCCTCGTACCTATCCCAAAGATGGGATCTTAAAAGAAGTAGCACTCAAAATAGATCCAAAATATACAAACGCCCAACTCTATGTCACTGACTATGGTTGGAGAAGAGTTAAAGTAAAAAATGGGTATATTAAAGAGAATTTGCATCTTAAGCTTACAAAAAGAAGAGTAAGAGTAATAATAAAGGTAAAACATAGTAAAATTAACACAAAAATTTTGGTAAGGAGTCGCTATGGAACTGAATGAGGTGTATGAGTATACCAGAGATCATATGCAAAAGTCTTTGGAAGTGTTGAAAAAAGATTTCAACACATTGCGCACAGGTCGTGTTACAACCGCAGTGGTAGAAAATATCAAAGTTGATTACTATGGAGCCCCAACGCCTCTTAATCAAGCTGCAAGCGTAGTAGCTACTGATGCTACCACAATTGTGATCTCTCCTTGGGATAAATCCCTTTTGGGCGAAATTGAGCGAGCAATCCAAGAGGCAAATATTGGTGTCAATCCAAACAACGATGGGGATCAGATCAAACTCTTCTTCCCCCCAATGACAGTGGAGCAGCGTGAAGCTGAAGCCAAAAAGGCAAAGCAGTTTGGTGAAAAGGCAAAGATTGCTATAAGAAATGTGCGAAGAGATGCAAATGATAAGATCAAAAAGCTTTTCAAAGAGAAAGCTATTACAGAGGATGAGGAGAAAAGAGGGCTTGAGGAGGTACAAAAGATTACTGATGAGTTTGTCAAAAAGGTAGATGAGCTCGTCAAACAAAAAGAGCAAGAGATTATGAAAGTATAACAGATGCTTGACATTGAAAAAATCTACAAAGATGCAGGAGCACTACTAGAGGGACATTTCCTGCTCTCTAGTGGCAAGCATAGCCCAAACTACCTACAAAGCGCAAAAGTTTTAGAAGATCCAAAAATAGCCCAGCAGCTAGCAGATGAGCTAGCTAAACAGATTAAAGCTAGTGGACTAGAAATCGATACTGTCTGCTCTCCTGCTATTGGGGGGCTGCTTGCTGGCTATGAGCTAGCTAGAGCATTAGGGGTGCGTTTTATTTTTACTGAGCGAAAAGATGGCAAGATGACTCTTCGAAGAGGCTTTGCAGTCAACCCGCGTGAGAGAGTGCTCATTTGCGAAGATATTATCACTACTGGGGGTAGTGCTATGGAAGCAGCCAGCGAAATTGAAAAAAGAGGCGCTGAGATAGTAGGCTTTGCAGCCTTGGCCAATAGAGGCGTATGCAAAAGAGAGGGCACAGAGCGTCAAGCAGAATGTAAACTCCCAAAAGATAAGCCATTTTTTGCACTGGCTGATTTCGATTTTCCAATCTATAAGCCTGAAAATTGCCCTCTTTGCAAAGCTGGCAGTACACCCATTAAACCAGGCAGCAGAGGCAACTGATGGCTAGATGGCGCAATATAAAGCAGGGGAAAAAGCCAAAAGAGAAAAAACTCGCCCCCTCTTTCACTCCTGCGCCAATAACTGATAGACTCAAAGCCTTTTTGACAGATACCTTTATGATTACTATGCCCATTATCTACATCGTGATCTACCTCATAATGGGCTCGCGTGAAGCATTTCGGGATCATATGGCGCAAGGGTGGCTCTATATCCTCATTCCACACTTTCTTATTGTAGTACTGCTTTGGTGGAAAAAGGGGGAGACTCCGGGAATGAGGGCTTATGAAATAAAGATCACAAAATATAATGATCCCAACACCCCAATTGCTTTGTGGCAAGCCATAGTGCGCTATATTATGATGCCAATCTCTATTCTTTCTATTATTGGTATTCTTATTGCCCTATTTCGCAAAGATCGCCAAACCCTGCACGATTTGGCTTCCTGGAGTATGCTTATACATAATGCGTAGTATCTTTCCTCTTTTAAGCGCATTTTATTTCTTCTTTTTTGCCATTATTGGGGTGTATGTGATCTATTTGCCAAAAGTCTTGGACTCTTTTGGCTACACAAGCACACAGATTGGCATTATCTTTGCAATGAGTCCATTGGTGCGTTTTTTAGCTCCCTTTTTCTTCCTTACAAAGCAGCTTACTGCTACTATCTATAAAACTGCTCTTTTGGGACTGCTTATAAGCGCTGCAGCCCTCTATGTAACTATAGAAAACTTTTGGCTTTTACTGCTTACCAATATCTTTATAGGCATAGCATTTGCCCTTATTTTGCCTTATGCTGAGAGCATCGCTCTGGAGAAAATTGGCAAAGAGCACTATGGCAGAGCGAGGCTATGGGGATCCCTTGGGTTTATATTTGTAGCTTTAGTAGTAGCAAGGTTTATGGATAAGCCTGTAAGTGCTTTGCACTTTTTTATAGTCATGGTGCTCTTTACTGCCTTTTTTGCTCTTCTTTTACCTCGTTTCGAGAGTAAAGAGCTGCAAAATCCTTCCAAAAAACCTATAAATCTGTTGCGCCATTGGCCTCTTTGGGCAAATCTCTTTTTGATGCAGGTAAGCTTTGCACCATTTTACAACTTTTTTACCATTTATGAAAAAGAGCAAGGACTTGACTATGCTACCATTAGCTACCTTTGGACATTTGGGGTAATATGTGAGATCGTGATGCTCTACCTGCAAGCGCCTTTAATGCGAAAAAACCTTTTAAAACTGATGCAGTTTTCCACCTTTGTTACTATCTTTCGCTGGCTTTTACTCTTTTTGTTTCCTACTACTCTTCCCCTCCTCTATCTAGCCCAATCCCTACACGCCTTTGGCTTTGCCCTCTACTACTCTAGTGCTATAGCCTATCTTTTTACCCTTTATGAGGATAAAAAGTTAGCGCAACTCTTTTTTGGAAGCTTCTCTTTTGGGCTTGGTGGGATGGTTGGCAGCTTCTTGGCCGGACTTTTTTATGGGGAGTACCTTTTCTTATATGCAAGCGTTGTAGCCCTTTTGGCCTGGGCGGTGCTGCTTATTAAAAGATAGCTGCTTATATTTTACACAATATGCATTTTTGTTACTCATTAAATTGAGTAATTTTTATACAAAAATTAGCTCAAAATTCTACTATTTTCTTGACTAAGATCAACTTTTTGCCTGCAACTAAAGTTTATACTCTCAAAAACATAAAGGAGGCTCAATGCAAGATCTCACGACCACGCATGAAGTGCTTGGCACACTTAAGCTTGTCTATACTATCTACGCTCTTGCTATTATCTCTCTTATTGGCTGGTTCGCTTACCGCGTCACGCAAGAGCCTGGTAGCAACAAATCTTTCATTACACCAAAGGTTTTCTATAGCTATTTGGCTTTGTTGGTAATGGTTGGTGTTGGAATCCATATCCTCACTTATAACAAAATCCCCTGGGTAGCATGGGAGCTTAAAAAGCATATGATAAAGCCTGATCGAGTGGTTGAAATCACAATTAAAGATCACAAATACCACTTGCCTGAAATCAAACCAATTGTGCTGCAGTGCGGAGAAGTAGTGAAGTTTAATGTCAAAAGCCAAGATCTCACCTATGGCTTTGGACTCTTTCGCAAAGACAACTCAATGGTGTTTCAGATGCAAGTAGTCCCAAAATATGATAACGAGCTTTTGTGGAAATTTAGTAAATCTGGAACATATGACATCATTAGCACAGAATACTCTGGACCAAAGGGAGCATTTATGAAAATCCCTAGTGCTATACGCGTTGATTGCTACAAAAAAGTTGCTATGAAGGAGAGCAGATGAGTATAAAAGAGCTACTTTTACAAGGAAATGAGGGAGGGCTTGATACCTCTACTTTAACACCTATCCAAAAGATTACCCTTCGCACTGTCATTGTTGGGCTGCTCTTTTATGGTTTAGCAGCCTTAGAAGGTATGATTATGCGGGCTCACGAGGTAAAGCCTTTGCCAATGATTGATGAGGGACATTTTTTTGCAATTATGACGGTGCATCCAATCGTTGGGATTTTTGGATCGACTTATCTCATAGTCTTTGGAGCATTTACCTTCTTGGTGCCATATTTAATGAAAAAGCCACTCTTTAGTGTAAAACTTGCCAACCTAACCTGGATGACAGTAGCTGGGGGAACGCTTCTAGCTTGGCTTGCTGGCTTTATCTACCACTATGCGCCACTTTATACCATCTATTGGCCCTTGCCTGTAGACTTTTCTCAGTTTAAAGTAGTTGGCGGATTTATGTTCGTGCTCGGTGTAGCGCTCATTATGATTGGTACCCTCATGTTTATCTTCAATATCTACGCCACAGTTTTCTACACACCAAAGGGACAGAAAAAGCAGCCACTTAAGCCTCTTTTGATGAGTGCTTTTGGGATCGATGGCTTTTTAAACCTTGTGAATAAAATCAGAGGCAAAGAGCCTTATGCAAAAGAGCCGCCGCTTTCTCTTCCAATAGTTGCTATTTTTAGAGGAACTGTGGATACTTTCCTTGATGCACTTGTGATTTTGGGAGCAGGGCTTTTAATTCTTTTTTATATTCTTGGTGAAGCCTTTGGCTGGCATCTGAATATGCATAGCGTCGATTCGCTGCTCTATAAAAATGTCTTTTGGTGGGGACTTGATTTAATTGCAGATGGGCTTGTGCTGATCTATGTGGCAGGCACTTGGTATCTATTGGCAATGATTATTACTGGACGCAACCTCTTTATGCAAAATATCGCAAGAGCCGCACTACTGCTTGAGCTAGTAGTCTCTTGGGCGGTTTGGAGTCACCACTTGCTATCTGACCAGCCACAACCCGAAATTATGAAGCTAGCAAGTGGGGAGATGATTACAGCTTTTGAGCTCATCACGCAAGGTTTGGCGCTTTTTATAACACTTGTGACACTTTGGAGAGCAAGACCGCTTAAGATGACAAATGAGCTTAAATTCTTGCTTGGAGGGCTTCTTGGCTTTGGTTTGGCTGTGCCAGCAGGTATTATTCAAGCAGATATGGGAATTAATCGCCTATTGCACAATACCCAGTGGATCGCAGGCCCACATTTTCATGTAGCAATCCTTGTAGGGCTTACAATGACGCTCTATAGCGCAATCTATGTGCT
>WGAX01000177.1 GCA_015494595.1 Nitratiruptor sp. | reverse complement strand
CGCAGCAAGGCTCAACGAAGTACCAAAGCTGCCGATAATATAGAAAGAGAATAGAGAGAAAGAGGAATACGATGCAAGTATCTTCAAGTTTTGATGTTGCAACTTTGACAACTACTCAGTCACAGCAAAAAGTCAAAGAGCAAGTACAGGTGAGTCTGCTTAAAAAGATGATGCAGCAGACGCAGCAGATGATGCAAGAGCTGCAAAAATCCCTGAAGCCACCCAAAAACGATCAGGGATCAATCAGTATCTACGCCTGAGTATGGTAGCTGCAGTGCCTCGATGTGCCCAATGGCGTTGCCGGCAATCCCCTTGATTGAGCCATAGAGGGCTATTGTATTATCCAGCACCTTTTGGATCTGTTTTTCTCGCTGCTTCCAGATGCGCTGCATCGCTCTGCGCTCCTTGTCCAGATCCTCTTGCATCTGCACAAAACCCTCAACAATCGCTTCTATTTGCATCTTAAATTCATTGGATGTGAGGTAGTTATAAAGCAAGTTCATCTTATCCGATCGATTCTCGTTGGCTTGGGTAGCCTCAGCAATGGCTATGAGATGGTGGCGCAGGATTGGAGCTAGGGCTTTGAACTCCTCGAAGGTGCAGACCCACACCCCATCGATAATCCCCATCCTCTGCATTCCCTTCGGCAGGGCTTGGGTGACGATGACGCCAATATCCGCTCCTAATTCTCGCATATCTGTTTTGAGTTTTTCTATCCAGCTTTTTTGGAACTCTTTGGTGCGCTTGCTCTCATAGTAGATTTTGCCGCAATTTGCATGTGTGCGTGTATGCACCACCTGCACACAATCTGCTCCACGCTGTCCTTTTTTGATCTCTTCGATGGTATCGAGCGGGAATGCGCTTTGTAGATACTCTTCGATGGCCAGCTCTTGGACTTCGCCTTGGAGCTGCTGGCTAGTAAGATCCGCTTTGCGCTGGGCTTCTTCGAGCTTGGCTTTCAAGTCTGCAAGCTGCTTCTCTTTCTCTTTGAGTTTGAGCTCATGCTCAGCTGCTATCATTTTAGCAATTTTCTCACGCTCTTTTGCCAGCTCTTCGTTGAGCATCTTTTGAGCTTCTAGCATTGCTTTTTGTGCGATCTCCTCTTTTTCGCGTTTAAGCTTTTCAATGGTGAGTTTGGCGGCATTTAGCTCTTGGAGCTGCTTGGATTTTTCACTCAGCTCCTTTTGCAGCTCTTCGATGAGGGTGTTTTGCTGGGATGCAAGCTCCTCTTTAATTTTTTTGCGCTCGTTTATGAGGGCTTGTTGGAGGAGCTCTTGGGCTTTGGCTTCGGCTCTTTTACTAAGAAGTTCTTTTTCGATTTCTATCTCTTTTTGCTTGGCTTCAAGCTCTTTGAGCCTCTCTTGATAAGCTCTTTTCTCACGCTCGATCTCTTGTTTTAGTTTTGCCTTTGCCTCAGCCTCGATCTCAAAATAGATCGTTTTATTTATATCGATTTTCGTGCCGCAGTTGGGGCAGGTGATGGTGTACATAGTGCTCCTTTATGATTTTGTAAAGAGTCCTTTTATAGATTCTTGTAAATCGGCTGGATAGATGATGAATTTGCTATTTTGCGATTCAGAGAGCTTTTTGAGCGTATCGATGTAGCGATCGCCTAGCAAAAACATCCCTCCTGTACTTTTCTCTCCCATTGCTTGGCTAATGTCTGCAATCGCTTGGGCTGAAGCTTGAGCCAGTTTTATTTGAGCCTCAGCTTCACGCTTGGCAGCTTCTAGCTTCCCTTCTGCCTCCAAAATCATAGCGTTTTTGTTTCCTTCTGCCAATGTCTCAATGGCTCTTCGCTCCCTCTCTGCTGCAGCTTGTTTCTCCATAGCCTGCTGCATCGATTGGCTTGGGGTGATGTCTTGGATCTCCACTGTTTTGACAGTTATGCCCCAGTCGGCCACATCATCGATAATCTGCTCTTTGAGTCTGGCTTTGATGATTTCTCGGCTGCTTAAAGCCTCATCAAGTTTCATCTCCCCAATGATGGAGCGCAAAGTTGTCATTATGAGATTTTGGATAGCAAGCTTAAAATCCTCTACCCCATACAGAGCTCGTACAGGATCAGTGATTTTGATGAAGGCTACTGCATTGGTGATAATGACGGCATTATCTTTTGTAATGACTTCCTGCTCAGCTACATCAAGGATAATATCTCTAGTAGTAACACGCGCTCTGATACGCTCTATAAAAGGAATTATGATATTAAGACCCGGTTTTAAAACGCGATGAAATTTACCAAGTCTTTCAATAATCCACTCCTCACCTTGGGGTACAATGCGTACTCCTGTAGCAAGGAAAAGTAAAACGACAATAACAAATGCTATGGCTATGTATAATCCAGACATTTATGCTCCTTTTTTGATTTTAATAATCTGTCCATAAACGCGAGAAACATAGATAGTATCCCCTTCTTTAAGCTCTTCATTCTCTTCACTCTCTACTATCCATTCGCGATCTCCAAGTACGGGTAGATCAAAATAGGCTCTGTATCGCCCATTACCCAGTACTTCAATGATTTTTCCTTTGATCCCTGCATATTCGCCTTCTGATTGGCCGATAGGAAGAGGAGGTTCGTGTGTGTGAAACCAGCGCCAATAGATAAATGTGAGTATCAGCGAAAGAATTGCCCAGATAAAGAGCTGCCAGGCAAAAGAGAGGGGATAGAGATATATCAATCCGCCTACTACTATTGCCCCGATCCCAAACCAGATAATAATAAATGTGCCTGTGAGAATTTCAAGAGCTATGAGTAAAAGTCCTAGCACAATCCAGTGCCACCATACAATTTGGGACAAAAATTCCATAATTTTCCCTTTTGAGCTCATTGTATATTTGTATTCTACCCAGTTTTAAGGGGCTTGAAAAATTTCAGATTGGATGTGATTCAAATAGTATCGGCTGCAGCGCTTTTGGCTTGAAGCTTTTACGATGAAAGGGGCACAGGCCATAGCGGCGGATCGCTTCGATGTGCTCTTTTGTGCCATACCCTTTATGTTTGCAAAAGCCGTACTGGGGATAGAGTTTGTCATATTCACACATTAAGCGATCTCTTGTAACTTTTGCCAAGATTGAAGCTGCCATCACCTCTTTGATGCTTTCATCTGCTTTTATTTGCGTCTGGATACCTTGGACTCCAAAGTTGGTGTTGCCATCGAATATGTAGCTATCCGCTTTGATCGACGCTACAATCTGGCGCAAAGCCTTGGCAATGGCAGCACTTATGCCTATGGTATCGATCTCTTCATTATCTATCATCACTATTTTGTAGATGCTGTTTTTGCATATGCGATCAAAAAGCTCTTCACGCCTTTTTGCTGTAAGCTTTTTTGAATCATTGAGCTTATAAACTTTTTTTGTAAAAACTACCCCAGCTACTACCAAAGGACCTGCAAGAGGACCTCTGCCCGCTTCATCAATACCGCATATCACTCTTTTCTCCTCAATGCCCATTCATAAAATGGTACCACCTCACACTCTATAGTCCCAATCTCATATCTGTAGTGGGTGGCAATGGTAAGAACAGTTATTTTTTTTAGTGCTAGACTATTTTTTTGTAAAATTGTATCTATTTTTTCTTGTATACGCACCGCATTGCCAAAAGGAATAGCAACAATGATCTCCTCTTTTTGGGGTAGGTAGATACCAAGAGGCTCAAGGTAGTAGATCTCTTGTTCTTCAAGCTCTAAAATAGCCATATTTTCAAAACTTTTAGGGAAAGCTTTATGGATGGTAAGTTTTGCAGGAAGCGTAAAGTCAAAGAAATAGATCTTTTTTGCTGCTCTCTTTGCTCTCCATTTTGGAAGTGCTACAATGTAACCATCATTTTGCCACTGATAAAAGAGGCTGTAGAATCTATCTTTTGAAATTTTATAGCTCTTTTTTATTTGATTAAAGAGAAAAAAAGAGGAGACTGCTTGAGCTTGGTAGGGAAGAGTCTCTTTGAATATAGAAAAATTCTCTTTGAAAGTAAGCTTCAAAAGCTCTTGAATCCTCTTTTCCTTTCTAAACTCTTCTATTTTGGCAGCTATTGGGTAATTACCGGTTTTTAAAAAATTTGTAAAAGCGCTTTTTATATCGCCCCTCTTTTCAAAGGCTATATACTCCTTAAAAAATAGATTTTTTAACCGATACTCTTTAAAATCATTTAGGGTTAAAGAGTTATGGCTTATTATAACTATATTGCTAACTTGAGGCAGGGTAATGTCTGGTGTATAAGCATAATAAATAAGGGTAGTAATCTCTTTTGTATTAATAAAGTGTTGGATATTGTTTTGAATATAGCTTTTGTCTGCTCTGCTATCTTCAAAATCGATAAAAAGAGTTTCCTCTTTTTGCAGATGCCTTTGTATATAGGATTGTATCAAAGAGAATTTACCACTATATTTTGTACCGCAAAGCAAAATTTTAGAGGATGGGGTTAGCTGGAGATTTCGTGGTAAAATCTTTTGTTTTGTAAAATCCCTTTCATAAAAGAATTCCAATATATCCACTTTTCCTTCCCAAAAGGAAATAAATTGCATACATTATAGCACAATTTCTTGATTTTAGAGACTCTATGATTTATAATTACGCTCCCAAATAGGTTGCTATTGGCAACAAGTTCTTTTGTGAAAGGTTTAAATGGAAAAGATTAGATTGAAGCTACGCGCTTACGATCACAGGGTGTTGGATAGAAGTGTCTCTGCAATTGTAGAGGCAGTAAAGCGAACGGGCGCAGAGATTAGAGGTCCTATTCCTTTGCCTACAAAGATCAGAAAATATACAGTTCTTAGATCGCCTCATATTAACAAAGATTCAAGAGAGCAGTTTGAGATTAGAATTCACGCAAGACTTATTGATATAGTATCGGCTACACCTGATACTGTGGATTCACTGATGAAGCTGGATTTAGCGCCAGAGGTGGATGTTGAAGTTAGGTCAATGGGCGAGTAAGGGGAAGTAGATGGAGTTTATTGTAGAAAAAATCGGAATGAGCAGAACAATTAGTGTGCCAAGTGTACCAGTAACGCTTCTTAAGGTTAAAGAAGCAAAAGTGTGTGAGGTATTGGATAACAGTAGAGCAATTGTTGCTTATGCGCACGGCAAACGCAAAAATAAGGCGATTGAGGGACAGCAGAAAAAGTATGGTCTCTCATCTGAATTTAATAGATTTGTAACCTTAAAAGTTGCAAATACAGAGGCTGGAGATTTAGATTACTCACCGCTTAATGAAGCCAAAAGAGTAAAGACAAGTTTCAACTCAAAAGGGCGCGGATTTAGCGGTGTTGTAAAAAGATGGAACTTTGCAGGCGGACCTGATAGCCACGGATCACGCTTTCACAGAGCACCAGGCTCAGTTGGTATGTGTGAGTGGCCGGGGCGCATTATGCCTGGACAAAAGATGCCAGGACAGTATGGAAACAAAAAAGTAACTGTCCAAAATGAGGTAGTTAGCTTTGATCCAGAAAATATGATTTTGGTAGTAAAAGGCTCAATTCCTGGGCCAAACGGTGCACTAGGTAAAATAAGGATTGTCAAATGAGTAAAGCGATCGTGTTGAATGAGAATTTTGAAAAGGCAAGTGAAATCGCATTGCCAGAGGGCTATAGCCAAATCCATCCACATAATCTCTATCTCTATGTCAAAGCCTATATGGCAAATCATCGTGCAAATAATGCGCATACAAAAAATAGGAGTGCAGTAAGAGGTGGTGGCAAAAAGCCTTGGCAGCAAAAGGGAAGAGGTGGAGCAAGAGCAGGATCGATTAGATCTCCTCTTTTTGTAGGTGGTGGTGTAGTATTTGGTCCAACAAATCAGAAAAACTACACTCAAAAAGTAAATAAAAAGCAAAAAAGAAGAGCGTTAGAGTTTGCACTCAATGAGAAGGCGCAAGAGGGAGCTTTATATATTGTAGATAGCATTAGTGTTGAGTCTGGTAAAACAAAAGATGCAGCAGCAATTATGAAAAAACTTGGTGTGCGTGATGCATTGATTGTAAAAGAGAGTATGGATGAGAAGACATTCTTGGCTTTTAGAAACTTGCCAAATGCATACCTAATCGAGCCAAATGAGCTCAATGCTTATCTTGCTGCAGCCTTTAGAGCTGTTGTGATCGAAAAACCAGTTTGGGAAAAAATAGTAAAAGAGGGCTAAGATGGCAGATATAACAGATATCAAATCAATCGTTTATACAGAGAAGAGCTTGGGCCTTCAAGAAGAGGGATTTATCGTTATTCAAACAAGCGATAAAGTGACAAAAAATCAGCTCAAAGCGATTTTGAAAGAGTATTTTGGTGTAATTCCTCTTAAAATCAACTCTTTGCGTATGCAAGGTAAAAAGAAGCGATTTAGAGGAATTGAGGGGAGACGAGATAACTATAAAAAGTTCTATGTGAAGCTGCCAGAGGGCGCAAATATAGAAAGCTTAGCGGTGTAAGGATAGAAAATGGCAATAAAAAAGTATAAACCCTATACGCCTAGTCGTAGATTTATGAGTGTGGTGGAGAGCAGTGATATTACTGCAAAACCAACTGTAAGAAAACTGCTTGTCAAACTGCCAACAAGAGCGGGTAGAAACAATCAAGGGCGCATTACCTCTAGACATAAAGAGGGTGGAGCGAAAAAGCTTTATAGAATTATCGATTTTAAACGCAACAAATTTGGCGTACCTGGTCGCGTAGCGACAATTGAGTATGATCCATACAGAAATTGCCGCATCGCTTTGGTAGTCTATCGTGATGGGGATAAAAGATATATTTTACAGCCAAGTGGTCTCAAAGTAGGTGATACTGTACAAGCTGCAGAGGCTGGGCTTGATGTGTTGCCTGGTAATGCGATGAAGCTAAAAAATATTCCAGTGGGTACGCTTGTTCATAATATTGAGCTAAAGCCTGGAAAAGGTGGACAGCTTGCACGAAGTGCAGGTGCATATGCTCAAATTATGGGTAGAGAGGATAAGTATGTCATTCTTAGACTCCCAAGCGGCGAGATGAGAAAAGTGCTTGGTGAGTGTATGGCTACGGTAGGTGTAGTTGGGAATGAAGAGTATATCAACATCGTTATTGGTAAAGCTGGAAGAAGTCGCCATATGGGTATTAGACCACAAACCAGAGGTAGTGCGATGAACCCAGTAGATCACCCACACGGTGGTGGTGAAGGTAAAACTGGTCCAAGCGGTCACCCTGTAACACCTTGGGGTATGCCTACTAAAGGTTACAAAACAAGACGCAAAAAGCCAAGTGACAAACTTATAATCTCAAGAAGAAAAAAGTAAGAGGGTAAAAGATGGCAAGAAGTATTAAAAAGGGACCATTTGTAGATGATCATCTGATGAAAAAAGTGCTTAAAGCAAAAGAGAGTGGGGACAAAAAACCTATAAAAACCTGGTCTAGAAGAAGTACTATCGTTCCTGAGATGATAGGACTTACAATCAATGTACACAATGGTAGACAGTTTGTACCAGTATACATTACAGAAAACCATGTAGGTTTCAAACTTGGTGAGTTTGCTCCTACAAGAACTTTTAAAGGGCATAAAGGCTCTGTGCAAAAGAAAATAGGTAAATAAGGATAGGTGATGAGTAGAGCAGTGTTAAGATTTATCCGACTCTCACCGATAAAAGCGAGACTTATTGCTCGCGAGGTGCAGGGAATGAATGCTGAAGAGGCACTTGCAAGCCTTGAATTTATGCCAAACAAAGCTGCAAAAGTGATCTCTAAAGTTATTGCAAGCGCAGTAGCAAATGGCGGATATGAGCCAGAGGAGGTAGTTATTACCTCTTGCAGAGTAGATAGAGGACCATACCTAAAAAGATTTAGACCAAGGGCTAGAGGGCGAGCTAGCAGAATTTTAAAGCCGACTTCACACATCTATGTAGAAGTTGCACAGAAGAAGGATAGCTAATGGGTCAAAAAGTCAATCCGATAGGTTTAAGACTTGGAATCAATAGAAACTGGGAGTCTAGATGGTTTCCGGATTACAATAAGATGCCGGAGAGAGTTGAAGAGGATTATAAAATTAGAAATTTTCTTAAAAAAGAGCTCTATTACGCAGGTATTAGCAATATTATCATTGAAAGAACAGCAAAGAAACTTCGCGTTACAATTGTAGCGGCAAGACCTGGTATCATCATCGGTAAAAAGGGTGCTGATATAGAAAAACTCAAAGCAAAACTTCAGCGCCTCGTTGGCAAAGAGGTATTTATCAATATTAAAGAAGAGAAGCGTCCACAAGCTTCAGCGCAGCTTGCTGCTGAAAATGTGGCTACACAGCTTGAGAGGCGTGTTGCTTTTAGAAGAGCGATGAAAAAGGTGATTCAAGCTGCACAAAAAGCTGGTGTGAAGGGAATCAAAGTCCAAGTTGCAGGAAGACTTGGCGGTGCAGAGATGGCACGAACCGAGTGGTATTTGGAGGGTCGCGTGCCTTTGCATACACTCAGAGCAAAAATTGATTATGGATTTGCTGAAGCTCATACTACATATGGAGTGATTGGTGTAAAGGTCTGGATCTTCAAAGGCGAGGTTTTGCAAAAAGGCATCCAGCCAGAGAGAAGAGAGAGACCTAGACGCAGAGCTCCAAGAAGGAGAAGCTAACTATGTTGATGCCAAAAAAGACAAAGTATAGAAAACAGCAAAAGGGCCGCAATAGAGGCAAAGCCTATCGCGGCAACTCTTTAGCATTTGGAACAATTGGAATCAAAGCCCTTGAGCATGGCCGTATCGATTCGCGCCAGATCGAGGCTGCGAGGGTTGCGATGACAAGAAAAGT
>WGAX01000176.1 GCA_015494595.1 Nitratiruptor sp. | reverse complement strand
TGTTTGCATTGATGAGAGCTTGGAGCTTTTGCTTGATGTGGGTTTTATTGTTTTGCAAAGCATTTTCCAAAACCTCCAAACGCTCATCCACGCTGCTGAGCAGCTGCCCCTTTTCATCGAAATATTTCTCTATTTGCAAAATTTCATCAGGGATTGTAATAGTATCTAGCCACTCTTTGAGATCTCCCTCAAATTTTAGCCCCTTGAGATACAAAAAATAGCGAATGATTTTGATAAATTCAAAAATCTCATCCAAATGTAAAATACCCTGCTTTTGCAGATGGCGCAGCTCACGATCTAGATTTTTGACTTTTACAGGAGCTTTGAATGTATAGGCAAAAAGTTCTTGCATAAATTTATAGTGAAGATTGGTATCACCCTCCATAGCCAAATCTTTGGGTCTGGATAGAAAGGAGCGAAACTTATCCAAAAACTCTTGCAGATCTAACTTTTTCTCCAACTACCCCTCTTTAAATTTTTTTTGTATTATAACTAAATTCACAATTGATTCACTTTTTTATTGCATAATTTTATATACCACTATTTCAAAGGAGAGAGAATGAGAAAAACTATCGCTTTACTGCTCAGTGCTTCACTACTTGGCTCTGCACTTTTTGCAAAAGGGCCCGCACCAAAAACAAAAAAGGATTTTGCAAAGATTAAAAAAGAGAAAATCGCCAAACTCACAGCAAAAAAAGAGACGATTGAAAAACGCCTCTCTTGCATAAAAAAAGCAACATCTACCAAAGAGATTAAAGCTTGTGAGAAAAAGTATCCACTTGTTAAGCGCAATAAAAAAAGTGCTAAGGCTAAAAAAGCTACAAAGAGCAAAAAAAGTAAAAAGTAAGAGGCTTTATGCCTCTTATAGCTCCTTTCTCACTGCCAAATAAGCCCCTAAGGCAGTGAAACTCTCTGCTGCTATGGTGGCAATGATTGCTCCTTGTATGCCAAAAGCTTCTATAAGCCAGAAATTTAACACAATATTGAGCGCAACAGATCCCAAACTTATACTAAACCACACTCTCTCTTTACCAAAGA
Organism: Nitratiruptor sp.; assembly: GCA_015494595.1. GTDB lineage: Bacteria > Campylobacterota > Campylobacteria > Campylobacterales > Nitratiruptoraceae > Nitratiruptor. The sequence goes on along the minus strand of WGAX01000176.1, from coordinate 1,245 downwards.
GAGGCAAAGGAGCACTAAAAATACTGCTTAATGTAATTGCCACTACACTAAAGGCAAAATAGCTCATAATCTGGGCAGTAGGTAAGAATGTCTTACCATAGAGCAAAAAGACCAGACTCTTCCCAAAAAGCCACAAAAATAGAGCATACACCAACCCTACAAAGAGAGTCATCAAGGCAAAATTGCTCAAAAGGGTTTTATCTTTTGCTACCTTTGGTGCATATACCGTCCAAACAGCACCAAGAGCCACACTAACAATAAAATAGAGCTTGTATCCTGCTTCATAGTAGCCGGTAAAACTTTTATCCAAAATATGGGCTATCATAATCTTATCTGTATTGATATAGATCTGATTTAAAAAGAGCGCCCCTCCCAAAAAAAGAGCACTTTTGATAATACTTCTCCATTTGGCTAAAGCCAGATACTCCCATCTCATATAGCAAAAAACTCTCCTGCCATACCAAACAACAAGTATCAAACCAACGATCAAATAGCCAAAAGCTAGAGCAAAAACTGAATGTAACCAAAAAAGCAGCATTAAAGCTAGAAAAAAGTAGCCAGCAGATTGTAAAAGCTTTATTTTTGCAATTGAGACAAAATCTTCTTGGACTTGAAAAAACCATATAGGCACCAAGGAGAGCAAAAAATTGCCAACAAATACTATAAGCAGCAGCCAAAAGACTTTTGCTTCAAAAGAGCTTGCAAAAAGCCCTACTACAATAGTTATAAAAAGCACAAATCTAATAGTTATCACATTTGTTAAAATGTAAGGCAACTTCGCTCTATCTTTTGTTGCCTCTACCATCGCATATATATCGAGTCCTAATGAAGAGGCAATGAGCAAAAAGGCATTGATAGCTGTAGTATATGACCAGTAGCCAAGCTCTCTAGCCCCTAAAAATTTAGCTACTATGATAATAATAGCAAAGCTTAAAAGCTTGGCTATAAACTCTACACCAATCAGAGAAAAAACTGCTCTCATATGCTCTCGATCACTTTTTGCAATTTTTTAGCAGAAGCTTTCCAGCTAAACTCTTTTGCTCTTTGTGCTCCCTTTTGACTTAATAGCTCGCACAATTTATCATCCTCCGCAAGCTGCACCAAAGCTTCACTTAAACCCTTTATATCTTTTGGATCTATTAAAATACCGGCATCTCCTACTACTTCTGGAATTGAGGAGCTATTGGATGCGATTACCGGTGTGGCGCATGCCATCGCTTCCAAAGGTGGCAATCCAAATCCCTC
>WGAX01000175.1 GCA_015494595.1 Nitratiruptor sp. | reverse complement strand
TTTAAACTTATTAACGACTCTTTAGGACATACCACAGGAGATAGGATCCTTTTAGAGATCTCATCTAGACTGAGAGTCTTATGTGCTGAGTTTTGCTCTCCTGTAAGAATCTCTGGAGATGAGTTTATTGTTATGTGTCATAAGCGTTTTTATGAGAGAAGAAAAGCTAAAAGGATGGCTTATAGATTTGCGCGCAAAGTGCTAGAAGTTATTAGCAAGCCAATCCATATAGATAAAAATTGTATTAAGATAACCGCAAGTATAGGTATTTCAGTTATTGGACCAGAAGCAGAGGCAGAGGTATTGATTAAACAGGCTGATAACGCTTTGTATCACGCCAAGGAGAAAGGACGCAATCAGATTGCTATGTTTGAGTCCCGTATGCAAAAGGCTACCGATAGGCGCTTAGAGATTGAGCAGCTTATCGATCTAGCTATGCAAAAGGATCTCTTTTTTGTGCAGTATCAACCAAAATATAATAACCAAATAAGAGTCTGCTCTGCAGAGGCTTTAGTGAGATTAAGGGATGAAAAGGGCAATATTGTCTCTCCTGCAGAATTTATTCCTATAGCTGAAGAGAGCGGGCTTATTATAGAGGTGGGTGATATAGTAATACAGAAGGTTTTTGCTTTTATTCGCAAGCACAAAAATATTTTGCAACAGCACTCCATTCAAAATATCGCTATTAATGTCTCTCCTACCCAATACTCCTCTGCTGGGTTTGTAGAAAGAGTTATAGAATTTGCAAAGAAGTATGGAATTGATCCTCACTTTATAATTTTAGAGATTACTGAAGAGGTGGTAGCTGGCAGCATAGATAAGGTGCTAGATGTGATGAAAAGATTAAAAAGGGAGGGATTTAAATTCTCTATTGACGATTTTGGCACAGGTTACTCCTCCTTGCAGTATATCAAAAATTTTCCATTAGATGAGTTAAAGATAGACCGCTCTTTTATAAAAGATGTATTAAAAGATGAGAAGGTAGTAGCGGTTGTCAAAACTATTATCGATATGGCGCACAACCTCAAACTTCATGTCACGGCTGAAGGTGTGGAGAGTAAAGAGCAGTTTGAGCTTTTGCAAAGTTTAGGTTGTGAGATGTATCAGGGCTATCTCTTTTCAAAACCTTTAGATGAGGAGGAGTTTTTGCATAAGTTACAGGAGGAGTTGGTATGAAAGCTAGTATATTATGGCAGCCATAGAGTAGGAGTCTTTGGAAAATTGGGCTTTTTAAGTCATGGCGGACAGGGAGGGAGTGTGCGACTATTGCGATAGCTTGGTATCTCCAAAGCCACTGTCAGCCAGATTGCAAGCAAAAGGGTCTAAATTTCTGGTTATCTTCAAATGCTCTTGCGGTAGATATTTGGCATAGGTGCGCATGGTCTCGTCTATGCTTTTATGCCCTACCATCTGGCTAATGTCCAATATCGGTACGCCAGCTCTTATCATTTGCGTTACGAACGTGTGGCGGGTATTGTAGAAGCGCCTATACTCGAAGCCACACTTTTGTAAAAGAGGCTTCCAAAACTGCGTAAGCTTCTTGGTGTCCAAAAACGCCATGCCTGTATGCGGGTTAAAAAATACCGAGAGCGTCTTGGCTTCTTGGCATAGCCTAAACTGTTCTTCGAGATATGGCACAAGAGGCTTAAAAATCGGCACTTTTCTAATAGAGCTTTGCGTTTTTGGCGTGTCGATTTGCCCTTTTTTGATCCTTTTGGTTATACTTATGGTAAGCTCTTTGAAGTCGATGTCGCTCCATTGCAAGGCGATTATCTCCCCATGCCTTGCGCCTGTATAAAACGCAACTGCAAGGTAGTTTCTGAACCAGCCGTCCGCATTGTTTAGCAGCGTCTCGACTTCCTCTTTGCTAAACGGCATCATCTCGATTGGTTTGTGTTTTGGCAGCTTGATTGCCTGCGCTGGATTAGTGGCAATGTGCTCGTAGTCGATGGCGATGTCGAAGATCGCCTTGATGCAGTTTACGAGCGTGCGCACTCTTTTTGGGGAGACTTTATCCAACCTTTTGTGCACAAACTCTTTTACATCGCCTCTTTTTATCTCGTCTATCTTTTTGTGCCCAAAAAATGGCAAAAGCTGGTGTAGATAGATGTTGTGCCACTCCATATAGCTTTTGAGGCTCTCTTTGCTCTTTAGCCATATATCGCCGTAGTATTCGAACTTTTTAGCTCTTGGCTTGTCCAGCTCGCCTGTGATGATTTTTGCCTCTAATGCGGGGATGACCTCTTTTTTGAGCAGCTTGCGATTGGCTGGCGTATCGTCTAATCCTGTGGATTTTTGCCTACGCTTGCCATTAACAGTGTATTGTAAATAGAGCTTGTTACCTCGTTTGAAGATGGTAACCATAGTGGCTATCCTTTCCATCAGCCACTTTGAGGGTGGCTACATTGTAGCAAAATTATGATTAATAGCCCCAAAAGGGGCATAAGTGGGGGTAATATAGTGTTGTATCAAGCTACTCCTTGCTTCCCGCATAATCCACTTTCATTTATCATAATTGTGTCATATCTTAATTTCAAATCTTGTTTTACTAAAAGTAGCTGCTGGCTACTCTTTAATATTTCTTTAAGACTTACTCTATCTTCTTCATCAACATTATCATTTATTGCGCCTCTTGAATTTGCATAACCTAAAACATCACACACATCTTTTGCGACGAAATAAGGTTCATTGTTTTCGTCTACCATTACCCTAACTTCACCAAATTGGCTATTTTTGAAAAGTTGGATGTCCATTTTTGATCCCATTGTATTTTTGTTTTTATTTTATCCCAACCACACTATAAGCACACTTAACCGAGAATTTTGTCAATAACACACTTTGCTTCATGACTAATCCGTTGTCCCATGACCCACGCTGTCATCTTGTCTACATTCCATCTTAAGGTTCTCGTCCCTGGCGGCTTGAAATAGTGCTCTCCCTCAAAAAACAAAAGTCCCATATTTTTTCGCAAAAAATCTGGATGATAGCCAAGATACACGGCCATCTTTTTGGTAGATAGAAATTTTGGCGTCATCTCTCATCCTTTCCATTCTCTCATTATGTTTTATTTTGATCCGATAAATGTGGATGTTCGTAGATGTTGCCGATTAGCTCCATCATTTCTATTCGATTGTCTCTTGTAGCATTTCCAAAAGGCAGCATTTGCGTGCCGTATTTGTAATCCAATGCGTACACCCAGCAGCCATCAACAAGTCGCACCTCCCAAATA
>WGAX01000174.1 GCA_015494595.1 Nitratiruptor sp. | reverse complement strand
CTATGAGGCCTTCTATGCATCGCTTATGAGCTTTCGCTTGGCTGAAGCCAAAAGCACTCTTTTAGCCTATAGCATTTTTGAGTCCCTTGGTGAGTTTGTATCGCAGCAGCTAAGAAGCTTAGGTGCTGAGCTCAAGGTAGAGCACTTTTTATTGGCTGGCAAATTCGTCACAAACTCTCCCTTTATTAGCAGATTTACGGGCAATGTGCCAAATGTAAGGCTCAATCAAGAATTTCCTACGGATGGACTAAACGGCATTTATGGCGTGCTATAAGATTTTTGTGCAAGGGATTGTACAAGGGGTTGGCTTTCGCCCCTTCGTATATAATCTTGCATGTAAAATGGGGCTTAAAGGATATGTGAGAAACCGTAGCGATGGCGTGGAGATTGTGGTAGATACGAAGCCAAAAGAGTTCATTGAGGCTTTAAGGCAAAATCTTCCTCCTCTAGCAAGAGTGGATGCTATTGAGATTGAAAAAACTCCTTGCCATGTGTTTGATGGCTTTAGTATTTTAGAGAGCCAAAAGAGCCAAAAAAGCGCTTTGCTGCTGCCAGATATGTCGCTATGCAAGGAGTGCGAGAGGGATCTTTTTGATCCAGCTTCTAGGCGATATCACTATCCTCTTATCAACTGCACCCATTGTGGCCCTAGATACACTATCATAAAAGATCTTCCCTATGATCGCAAAAACACTTCAATGGTCGCATTTATTATGTGCAAGGAGTGTGAGAGAGAATATAACGATCCAGCCTCTAGGTTTTTCCACGCACAGCCAATTGGATGCAATCAGTGTGGGCCAACGCTCTATTTTGAGGATGCTTTAGGCTATGAAGCAATTAAAAGATGTGCCAAAGCTTTAGAGCTGGGTGAAGTGGTGGCCATTAAGGGGATGGGAGGCTTTCATCTCGTTGGCAAAATTGAGACGGCTAGTAAGATACGATCAATTAAGAGACGATCCAAAAAGCCCTTTGCCTTGATGTTTCCTTCCATTGAGGCGATAAAGGAGGTGTGTGAAGTAAGCCGGCAAGAGGAGCGCTTCATCACCTCCCAAGAGCGTCCCATAGTCATTTGCAAAGCAAAAAAAGTTTTTGATGAGGTTGCGCCAGATATTGATAGGCTTGGCGTCTTTTTGCCGTATTCTCCTATTTATGCGCTGCTTTTTAGTTTCATCAATGAGCCTTTGATAGTAACAAGTGCTAATCTTAGCGATGAACCAATCATTAAAGATGAAGAGGAGGTAAAAAAGCTCTGCAGCAAAGTGCTCTACTATGATAGAGAGATTGTTAGAAGCTGTGATGATAGTGTGATGACAATAGCAGACAAAAAGCCACTTTTTTATAGACTATCTAGAGGTTTTGCTCCAAGAAGTTTTGCTACCAGTTTTACCATGAAGCCAACATTGGCGGTGGGCGCTAGGCAAAAAAACACCATCGCCATTGGCTTTGAAAACACTTTGATCGTTTCTCCCCATATTGGCGACATAAAGAGCTTGCAAAGCTTTGAGTATTTTAAGCAAGTTGTTAAAGATTTGCAAAAGATGTATGATATAGAGTTTGAGCAGGTGGTATGTGATAAGCATCCAAAGTATGAGACAAGCCAGTATGCAAGAAGCTTAGGGATTGCGTGTAAAGAGCTGCAGCACCACAAAGCACATCTTTATGCAGCACTTGCAGAGATGCAGCTAACAGAGCATCCGTTAAGAGATCAAAAGTTTTGCGCTTTTATCTGGGATGGCACGGGATATGGCGATGATGGTAACATTTGGGGCGGAGAGGTGTTTGTAGGAGATAGTAGGGCTTACCATTTTAAATACTTCAAGATTGCAGGAGGTGAGAGGGCTATAAAGGATCTTCGCTGGCAAGAAGAGAGCCTGCGTCATGCTTTCTATGAAGAGGTGGATGATAAAGTCTTTAGATTGGCGCTTCAATACAACGCTTTTACTACAAGCTCTGTTGGCAGGCTCTTTGATGCTGTGGCGTGTCTTAGTGGGCTATGCAAGGTGCAAGAGTATGAGGGCTATAGCGGGCTTTTGATGGAGAAGGCTTATGAAAAAGAGATAAAAGAGCATTATGACTTTTGGCTTGATGGCAGGGAGATTGTCATCGATTTTGCTGCTATGTTCGCAGATAATAAAGAGCAAATTCCTACAAAATTTCTCAATACTTTAGCTAAGATTGTGCTCTTTATTGCCAAAAAAGAGAACTTGCCTGTAATTCTTAGTGGAGGAGTTTTTCAAAATAAAACTCTCATTGAGCTTTGCGCAAAAGAGCTTCGAATAAACAACATCGACTTCTTCATCCCCTCCCTTTTTCCGCCAAATGATGGGGGTATAAGCCTTGGACAGATTTGGTGGGCAAAGGAATGTTAAGATCCTTTACAAAGTCGTAATTTTTGATATCCTTTAAGAGCTTTTAATTTTAGTGGTATTTTGTAGTAATATTCAATTCCTTTTTTTATTATCCAACCAAATAGACCTTCAATAACCAAACCAAGTGGTGTAATGACAACCGCATACTTTCCACCTAAAGCGATGGCCAAACCACGCAATTTGATATTTGCTATTTTAAGAGGTCTCTTTTTGATAGAACGTAAAATATTTTGTGCCGCTATAATACCACTTTGTTCGGCACTTTGTGCTGTAGGAGGAATCGGTTTTTTATTTTGGTCTAATAAAAGTGCACAATCGCCAATAGCGTAGATATTGTTTTGTACTTGCAAATATTGGTTGACAATCAAAAAACCTCTTGCATCTTTTGGAAAAGAAAGATTTTGAATAAGAGGTGCAGGTGAAATTCCACCTGCAAAAATGGCAAAATCAAATTCTATTTTTTTATCGTTGTCAAACAGAGCGGTTTGCTCTTGGATCTCTTTGACATAATAAGGAACTATTTCAATACCAAGCTGTTTCAATCTTTTCAATACTTTTTTTTGTATAAATTGAGGTTGATTTTTTAAGATATGTTTTGATATGAGTTTGATATGAATGTTCCCACAACTTAAGGCATTCTCTTTTACGTATCTATTAAAAAATGCTCTCATTTCTGCTGCTATCTCGACGCCACTGAGCCCACCTCCTATAATGATAATGGTAAACTTCTTTTGTGCTCTTTTTGGCTCCAGTCTGTCAAAAAGTTCACTTTCGAAATATTGCTTGATATTGAGTGCTGATCGAAGGCTTTTAACTCCTAATGAGTATCTCCCTTTTTGTTCAAATCCTTTTAGAAATTTTGTAACACTACCTGTTGCGATTATGAGATAATCAAACTCATATACTCCATTTTTGCCTAAAACTTTTTTTCCTTCGATATTGTGTATTTCATCATGCACAAATTGAAAATTTTCTCCAAAACTGTTCACAAGAGTTGGGAGATAGACAAAAGTTTCCTCTATCGCTTTTTTGGAAGCTACCAAATCGTAACTTTCTGTTTGCAGATAGTGGTATGTGTGCTGATCTATAAGGGTAATATGAAGATTGCTACTTTTTTTTGCAAATGTTTGCAAAGCCTTGATACCGCCATATCCGCCACCTATGATCACTACTTTTTTCATAAATGTAATCCTTATAAGATAACTATTGCCATCATATAGAGCCAAGTTTATTTTTAGTCGTATAGCTGCTCAAGCTCTAAGATAACTTTTAGCCAAATAATCAAATGATAACACTACTTTTTATAATATTAGTTAAAAAATTTTAAAGAATCTCTTGCAATTCCTTACAGTCAAAATTGAATTTAAACTCCGCTTCTTTGAGGTAGTAGAAGAAGTTCTCTTTATCAATTCCCTTAAATTTTGTAATGAAATCCTCAAAAAAGAGCCAAAATTGAGTGATGAGGTTGGGATTTTTGGTATTGGATATTTTATGAAAAAGCAGGAAGTTTTTTAGCTCTTTATAGTAGACTTCATGCAGTCCATCATCAATGAAGCTCTGCTTATAGCGGGAGAGTTCTGGCATGAGGATATTGTAGATTTTGCCTCCATAATCAAAGCTAAGCACATCAAACCCCTCAAAAATCGCCTCTTTTTTGCTCCGCTTGCTTTTGGGAATATAGATATACTCATCATAGGCTACGATAGTCTCTCTTTTTTGGTATGAAAGCTCCAAAAAAACAGCTATCTCTTTTCGTATCTTTTCATAAAAGCGCTTTATGCTCATGTAGCTAATTTTAGTTTTTTGACTGCAGGTAAGGATTGAGAGGTTTTGACAAAAGCAGTGGAGTATCTCTTTTTGTCGATCAAGCTTTTTGGGACTAAATTTTTTGCCGCAGCTTTTGCACTTTTTATAGCCGTTGGCCAAGTGGTAGAGGATTTGATTTTTGCACTGAGGACAATGCATCTTTTTCCTTGTTCCAAAAAAATAGAAGAAAAGCACTTTTTAATTGCTATTTTATCAAAAATAGTTACAATAAATGAGCAATCATTCAGGAGAGAGAAATGGAGAGTTTACCACTTATTCTTCTTTTTTGGTATGGGATTTTGCATGCCTTTGGGCCAGATCATCTCACAGCTATTGCCGATTTTAGTATCGGAAAATCGAAAAGTAAAACACTTCTTATTACGCTTGCCTTTGCAGTGGGACATGGACTCAGTCTATTTGCGTTTGCCAAGATTTTACAGCATATTGATCTGAGTGAAGAGCTGCTAGCTTATGCAGATTATATTAGTGCTGGTGTAATCATTGCTATAGGGCTTTTTTTGCTTTTTATGGCTTTGACAAACCGCATCAATGTAGGTTGGCATGATCATGAAGGTAAACGCCATATTCACATCTGGTTTGGCAAAGAGCATACGCATCAAGATAGAGGTCGTGTGGCTAGCGCGCTAACTATTGGGACTTTGATGGGTATTGGCGGCGTAAGGGGAATGCTAGTGACATTGAGTGCTATTGCGCATCAGGAAGTGAGTCTATGGATGGTGGCAAGCTTTACTCTTGGGGTGATGCTGGTGTTTATGGTATTTGGATATATTGTGGGACTTATTAATGAAAGCCTTTTACATACCAGACGCAATGTGCGCCTTGCTTTTGCTACTGCCGGTGTTGTGTCGCTGGTAGTGGGTAGCTCTATGTTTATATAGGAGGAGAAGATGTGTAAAGATTGCGGTTGTAGTATCACAGATGGGCACCATCACGATCATCATCATGAGTTGCATACCAATCCTCAGCTGAGTGACGCCAAAACTATTGAGGTAATTACTAAAATTTTGGACAAAAATGATCATGAAGCAGCACACAATAGAGAGCATTTTGATAGACACGGCGTGCTTGCTATTAATCTTATGAGTTCGCCTGGAAGCGGAAAAACTTCTCTTTTAGAAAAGCTAGCCGAATTGAATGACTTCAGATTTGCAGTAATTGAAGGGGATTTAGAGACGAACAGGGATGCTGATAGGCTTAAAGCCAAAGGGATTCAAGCTTATCAAATTACAACCGGTAGCGCTTGCCATCTGGATGCTTTTATGGTGCATAAGGCTTTGCACCATATCGATTTGGATGGGGTAGATGTCTGCTTTATTGAAAATGTTGGCAACTTGGTGTGTCCTGCAAGCTATGATGTGGGAGCACACATAAATATTGTGTTAGTGAGCGTGCCAGAAGGAGATGATAAGATAGAAAAATACCCAGTAATGTTTCGCCAAGCAGACTTCGTGCTCATTACAAAAGTCGATCTTTTACCTTATTTTGATTTTGATGTAGAGGCTGCTAAGAAAAGTGCTAGGAAAATTAAGCCAAATGTAGATATTATGGAAATCTCTACCAAGGATGAGGAATCGATCAAGAAACTATCAAAATGGATTAAATTTAAAATGGAGATGCGCTAATGTGCCTGTCGATTCCAAGCCAAGTCATAAGTATTGACAAAGAAAAGTGCACCGCCATTGTAGATACATTGGGTGTCAAAAGAGAGGTGGGGATTGATTTTATTGCAGATGAGGTGAAAGTTGGTGATTTTGTGCTCATTCACATTGGCTATGCGATGAATATTATCGATGAGGAGTATGCCAAAGAGTCTATCAAGCTCTATCAAGAGATAATTGAGAAGATGGAGGAGGATGAGCGTCAAAGGATGATTGAAGAGAGTGACAATTGCCCTGGAGGCGCTGGTGGAGCTTAGAGATTTATATGTTCGTTTTCGCGATCCAAAGACTATAAAAGCCTTAGCCAAAGAAATAGAGCTAGAGGCAAGCAAGCTAGCAAACCCCATCAATATCATGGAGGTGTGCGGCGGGCATACCCATACCATTATGAAGTATGGGCTTTTACAGCTATTGCCAAAAAATATCTTTTTTATCCATGGTCCAGGGTGTCCAGTCTGTATAATGCCAAAGGAGCGAATCGATCATGCCTATATCTTGGCTATGCAAGAAAATGTGATTCTTTGCACGCTTGGGGACATGATTAGAGTGCCTGGTAGCAAAGGGAGCTTGCAAGATGCAAGGAGTAAAGGAGCAGATGTAAGGTTTGTCTATTCCCCTTTGGATGTGCTAAAAATTGCCAAGGAAAATCGTGAAAAAACAGTGATATTTTTTGCCATTGGCTTTGAGACCACTACTCCTATGACGGCAGCGCTTTTAGAGAGTGCCATTGCTCAAAAAATGACTAATCTACTTCTACATATCAACCATGTTACCGTCCCAGAGGTAATGAGGGAGCTCATTGATAGCAGAGATGAGCATATTGATAGCTACAACAATCAAATCGATGCATTTTTGGGTCCTAGCCATGTAAGTGTCATTGCTGGCAGTAAAATATATGAAGAGTTTCCAGCTAAATATAATCGCCCCGTAGTTGTAGCCGGCTTTGAGCCGGTGGATGTCATGGAGGGGGTGTTGATGCTAGTCAAACAATTTAATGAGGGGCGATGCGAAGTAGAGGTGCAGTATAAAAGAAGTGTGACAAGAGAGGGAAACCGCAAAGCCCAAGAGCTTATTGAAAAATATTTTGAAAAAAGAGATCTTTTCAAGTGGCGAGGGCTTGGCAATATCCCAAAAAGCGCCTGGAAGCTAAAAGATGCGTATAGTGATTATGATGCTGAAAGGGTGTATGATCTGCCAAAAGAAGAGATTGAGGATCATAAGCTTTGTATTTGTGGCGACATCTTAAGAGGCATGGCAAAGCCCACTGAATGCCAAGTATTTGGCACAGCCTGCACGCCAGCTAAGCCCCTTGGTAGCTGTATGGTAAGCAGTGAAGGAGCGTGTGCGGCATATTACAAATATGGCAATCTTTTATAAGGAGCAAGATGCAAAAACATATCACTCTTGCAATGGGAAGTGGAGGAGAGGAGAGTAGTGAGCTTTTAGAAAAGTTAGTATTTCGGCATCTCAAAAATAGCTACCTTGCTAGGGCTGAAGATGCAACGCCTCTAGAGAGTCTGCAAAGTCCATGCTTTTGCACAGACTCTTTTACGGTGAGTCCTCCATTTTTTCCAGGAGGTGATATTGGAAAGCTTTCAATTGCTGGCAGTTGCAATGATCTAGCTATGATGGGAGCAAAGCCAAAGTTTTTGAGTTTATCATTTATCATTGAAGAGGGCTTTAGTGTAAGAGAGTTTGAAAAGATTTTAAGAAGCATCAAAAATGAGCTCGCCATCAATGAAGCGGTAGTTGTTACAGGCGATACGAAAGTGGTGCCAAAGGGGAGTGTGGATAGGATTTTTATTACCACTTCTGCTATTGGAGAGAGGAAAATTGAAGCTAGCCAAAGGAGTATCCAAGAGGGAGATAGCCTGCTTTTTAGCGGCGATATAGCTAGGCACGGGGCTTGCATCTTTGCAGCGCGTGAAGGAATTGAGCTTGAAAGTGAAATAACGAGCGATTGTGCAAGTTTGTGGCCCATTGTAAAAAGGCTCATTGATGATGGCATTACTATCAAAGCGATGAGAGATGCCACAAGAGGTGGTGTGGCAGCAGTCCTTAATGAGTGGGCAAGGGCTACTGAGCTTACCTTTGAAGTGGATGAGGCAAGCGTGAGGGTTAGCCAAGAGGTGCAAGGAATTTGTGAGATTTTGGGATTTGAGCCGTTTGTGCTGGCAAATGAGGGGAGGTTTGTGTTGGTAGTGGATCCAAAAGATGAAAAAAAGGCGCTAAAAATTTTGCAAGAGTTCAATGAAGATGCAGCAATTATTGGCAAAGTAACAAAGAGCTATCCTGGGAGAGTAACGCTACAAAGCGAATGGGGCACAAAGAGGTTTCTTGATATGCCAAGCGGGGAGATACTGCCAAGAATATGTTAAAGATTTTGCTTTTGTGCGATACTTTCAACTCCCTAACGCAAAGAGTCTTTTGCTACCTTAAAGATTTGGGGCATGAGGTAAGTGTAGAGTATGCTATTAGTGAAGAGATTATGATTGAAGGCGTAGAGCTTTTTAAGCCAGATCTCATCATTGCTCCATATCTCACCAAAAAGATTCCAAGAGCGATTTACCAAAACTATCCAACCTACGTCATCCATCCAGGTCCCTTTGGCGATAGGGGAATGTGGGCATTAGATAATGCAATTTTAAAGCAAAAAAGCAAATGGGGCGTTTCACTAATAAGAGCGGATGAAGTGATGGATGGAGGAGAAATTGTAGCAAGTTTTGATTTTACTATCCCTCAAAGATCCAAAGGCTACATCTATCGAACGATAGTAAGCGATTTAGCAATTGATCTTGTAGATAGACTGCTGCATGGTAGTCCAACTCCACAAAAAAATCCTCTCTTGCCTCCCCATCCCAAAGTGACGCAGGAAAGAAGAAAAATAGATTGGCAAAAAGACACTACCAAAGAGATCATCACCAAAATCAACGCTTCAGACAATTTTCCAGGTGTCAAAGATGAGATTTTAGGAGTTGAAGTCTATCTCTTTGGAGCAGCTCAAGAGAAAAATGGGCTTGAAAAAGTAGATGCAAAGCCAAAAGAGATTTTGGCTAAAAGAGATGGAGCGGTTTTGCTCAAAACTATAGATGGAGCAGTATGGATTCGCCAAATGACCGAGATCAAAGATAGCGTGCGCCAAATCAAGCTGCCCTCAACCTATGTGCTCAAAAGCCACCTTAAAGGCATCAGAGAGCATCGCATACCTTTGTATGTAGAACCAGAACTTCAAACCTTCAAAGAGATAACATTCTATCAAAAGGATCGCATCGGCTTTTTGGCATTTGATTTTTATAATGGAGCGATGAGCAGCGAGCATTGTATCAGGCTCAAATATGCAGTTGAGACGCTCCGTGAGGAGGTAGATGTTTTGGTGCTGCTTGGCGGGGAGCAGTTTTTTAGCAACGGCATTCATTTATGTATACTAGAAGATAGCAAAAAGCAGGGAGAAGATGGCTGGAGCAATATCAATGCGATGAATAATCTAGTCAAATCGATTCTCTTTAGCGAAGATTGTTTGACGATTACCTATTTTAGAGCAAACGCAGGAGCAGGCGGAGTATTTTTGGGGTTGGCAAGCGATTTTATATTTGCTAGAGACGGCGTTGTGCTCAATCCCCACTACAAAACCTTGGGACTAAGTGGCAGCGAATACCACACCTATACGCTGCCAAGAAGAGTTGGCGAAGAGATGGCAAAAAAGCTTTTATATGAGGCGTTGCCAATTTCAGCCAAAAGGGCGCAAGAGATTGGAATGATAGATAGAGTAGTAAATTCCCTTACAGAGGTGGAGACATTTGCAAGAGAGCTTGTAGAGGATGAAGATCGCTATTTTGATCTAATAGATCAAAAAAGAGATAGATTAGAACAGAATGCAGCGCTTATTGAAGAGTGCGTAGAAAGAGAGCTTGAAACAATGTATCCTCAGTTTTGGGATAAAGAAAGTGAATTTCATGCTCTTAGAACAGCCTTTGTTTATAAAGTTTGTCCTACCAAAACGCCCGCAAGGCTAGCCATTCATAGGAGAGATGATGCATGAATACTCTATAGTGCAGAGTCTTCTTGATATAATAGAGCAAAATGCAAAAAAGCATAATGCCAAAAAAGTGACCAAAGTAGTTGTAAAGATTGGGGTGCTTAGCGGCGTGGAGCCAGATTTATTGGCTATAGCTTTTGATACATTCAAAGAGGTTAGCATTTGCAAGGATGCAAAGCTTGATATGAGAGTGCAGCCAATAGTATTGGAGTGCAGAGCCTGTGGGCAAAGGAGTGAATTGGAGAAAGGAACGATCTTTTTTGAATGCCCTAAATGTGAGAGTGCAGATGTAGATGTAACAGATGGGGAAGAGATGCTTTTAATGAGTTTGGAGATGGAGTAGCAGATGAGAAAGTTTTTGGTAAGTTTAGCGTGTGTTGCTGCTTTTGGGTGCAATCTCAAAGAGGTGGCGAGGGTTGATTTTGACAGTGTAAGAGCTGGAGAGCTGCCATTTGGATGGATTGTGACAAGCTTTAATAAATCTGTTCCAGCCATTTGGGAGGTGAATGAGCATAAGCAGCTGTGCATCAAATATCCTAGAGGCTATGACGACAAAGAGTTCAACATATTCTTTACAAAAGATCACTATTTTACAAATGGAGCCATCAGCGCCAAGATTGCAGCCAAAAAGAGCGGAGGCCTTGTTTTTAGGGCAAGAGATCGCAAGCACTTCATTAGCACAATCATCGATTTTGCCAAAAAGCGGCTACTTGTGCAAAAAGTAGATGGTAAAAATATTGCTACGCTTTTACAAAAGAGCCTTTCCTTGCAACGCAACCAAGTACTTTTGCGAGCAGTTTTTTGTGACAAGAACATAATGCTCTATCTTGATGGGAAAAAGATAGTTACCATTCACGATGATATGCCTCAGGCAGGAGGGCTCGGGGTCGTGGCATTAGGGGATGCCAAAGCGATATTTGACGATATTGTCATAGAGACTGCCAATGATTCAGATCTACACAGGTGATGGTAAAGGCAAAACTACCGCAGCCGTGGGGCTGGCTCTTAGAGCCCTCGGGGCCGGCAAGAGGGTGGCCTTTTTTCAGTTTATGAAAGCGTGGGTTTCCCATGAGATAGCGCTTTTGCAAAAGTGTGGCGCTTTGATTAATAGGGAGTGGGATGGCACGTTTGTAAACGACAAGCCAATATCCAAGCAGATAAGGATGGTAAGGCGTCAATATGGAAACGCTCTTAAAATTTTGGAAAAAGGTTTTGACGTAGTCGTTTTGGATGAAATAATCGTGACGCTGCATTGGGGATTGCTAAGAGAAGAAGATATAGCAAAACTTATGCAAAAAGCGCCCAAAGAGATGGAACTTATCCTCACGGGACGCGGCGCTACGCCTAGACTCATAGAGCTAGCCGATCTCGTTACTCATATGGACAAAGTCAAGCACTATTTCGATAAAGGAGTGCAGGCTAGAGTGGGCATAGAGTATTAAATGTGTTACAATTTCGCAAAAAAGGAGTATCCATGGTAGCCAAAGGCTTCAAGAAAAAATACTTCTCGCTTGCTGCGATTGCAGCAACCGTCTCTATGGTGCAGCTTGGAGCGGTCGCTAGCGAAGTGGCGCAGATTGAAAAGGTGGTTGTGAGCGCTTCGAAAATGAGTGAAGCGGCAGATG
>WGAX01000173.1 GCA_015494595.1 Nitratiruptor sp. | reverse complement strand
ATTATAAACATTAAATTGATTATTTTTTGAGCAGCCTATAATATATTTTTTATATAAAATACTGAAAAAAATTTTCCAAAGGAGCATTATGCGTTTGGGCGAATTAAAAACTGCTGGGCATCTTCCTACGCTCATAGCAGCCTTTTTATATTTTGATTTTAGCTTTATGGTCTGGACAATGCTAGGGCCTCTTGCTACAGAGATTAGCGAATCCTTGGCAAAGCACGGCTTTATTCTTGATGCCAACCAGAAAGCAACACTTCTAGCTATTCCAATTCTTGGTGGAGCTATTTTGCGTATTCTCTTGGGCTTTTTGGTAGATAACATCGGAGCAAAAAAGACAGCTATCATCGCACAGCTTATAGTGATCTCTTCTCTTTTTTACACCTATTTTAGAGGTGAGAGCATCACATATTATGAGCTTTTGGCAGTAGCCTTTGGACTTGGCTTTGCAGGGGCTAGCTTTGCAGTAGCACTGCCTCAAGCTGGGCAGTGGTATCCACCAAGACTGCAAGGCTTGGTTTTAGGCTTAGCGGGTGCTGGTAATATCGGTGTGGTGATTGACTTTTTGTTCGCACCAAAAATTGCAGAAATTTGGGGATGGCCGGCAGTATTTTTGGTAGGAGGCATTCTTTCTACTATTATTTTGCTAACCTATATAATAATGGCAAAAGATGCGCCGCCTGAAGTCTATACACCGCGCAAAAAGAAGCTCAGCGACTATATAAAGCTTCTTAAAGACAGAGACACCTGGTGGTTTAGCCTCTTTTATGCAGTGAGCTTTGGTGGCTTTGTTGGGTTTGCCAACTATATGAAAGTCTACTTGATGGATGTGTATAAACCAGAGATGGCAGAGATTGGACTAAAGATTTTGGGTGAGAGCAATGTCAAGGTAGTAGCTGGCTACTTTGGGGCTTTATGTATCTTTGCAGGAGCGATGCTGCGACCTGTAGGCGGTGCGATAGCCGATAGACTTGGTGGAGTAAAGAGCCTTTATATCTTCTTTGGCGTGGTAGCGGCTATGGCATTTGTCAATGCCTTCTTGGTGCACAATTTCTATTTTGCCATCATTGTCCTTTTTACCATTATGGCCTTTTTGGGCATGGCAAACGGAGCGGTATTTCAGCTAGTCCCCCAGCGCTTTGGCAAAGATATGGGCATTATGACAGGAATTATAGGCTGTGCGGGAGGACTTGGCGGTACGGCACTCATTAAAACGCTTGGTTGGAGTAAAGCAACATTCAACGGTTATACAGAAGGTTTCGTTATCTTTGGTATCATCGTCATCATTGCGATAGTTGGCATTAGTTTGGTAAAAACTAGATGGCGAACCACTTGGGGCGTGAACGCAGGAGGCAAAATCTAATGCAGCAAAACTATCGCTTAAGCGCCTTTGGCCTTGCCAAAGGCAGCGATCTTATATCGGATGATAGCTATGCAGTCAGAGCTTATGATGATATAATTATTGGCATTGTATGCGATGGAGTTGGCAGTGCTGAGGGAGGAAGGGAGGCTGCACAAAGAGTAGTCACCTATATGCTTACCAACTTCAAAAACCGCCCAAAAAGCTGGAGCATAGAAAAATCTATCCAGACCTTCATCACCAATATCAACGAAATTTTATACAAAGAGTCTCTTCTTGAGTATGAGAGGCCTGAGCTTCTTACCACACTCAGTATGGTAGTGATTTATGGCAATAGACTCTATGGGGCAAATGTGGGTGATAGCCCCATCTACCTCTTACGACAAAATCACTTGCAAAAGCTTAGTTTCGATCATGTTGAAGAAGATGGCTCTCACATCCTCACCCAGGCTTTGGGGATGCAGATGGAGGTTGCTCCTTATCTTTTTGAAAATTTTCTCCAGCCAAAGGATAAAATCCTTATCGCCAGCGACGGCATAAGTAGCCTACTTAGCCAAGAGGAGATCACACAAAAGCTCTTTGATGCAAGCTCACTTGTCAAATATGCCAGTAAAAAAGTAAAAGATGAGCTGCCAGACGATACAAGTGCGGTAGTTATTGAGATCCAGGAGATTGACAAGCGTCAAGAGCTCAAAAATCAGAAACTCCCTATCCCTACAAAGCTCAAAAAAGGCCAAATCATCGACGGCTACAGACTATTAAAGCCGCTTATCCAAAATGAGCGCACCTGGCTTGTGGAGCAAAAGGGTAAAAAGTATGTGATGAAATTTCCACCTATTGAAGCAATAGAGGATCCGAACATCTTGGATCTTTTTGTCAAAGAGGCCTGGAATGCCAAGAGGCTTAAAGCTGGATTCTTTCCCAAGGCTGTAATTCCAAAAAATAGAAGCTATCGCTACTACATTATGGAGTATATTGAGGGTGAGAACCTCAAAAACCGCATTGCCAAACGCCCAATTCATATAGATGAAGCAATAGATCTAGCAAAATTCTTGCTCAAAGCCAGCCAATATCTACTCAAATTCAATCTTGTCCACGGCGACATCAAGCCAGAAAATATCATCATCACCAAAAGGCATGGCAAAGAGGTATTTAAATTGGTAGATTTTGGATCCATTGTGGAGATCTTCTCTCTAACCAACAGAGCCGGCACTCCTAGTTATTTAGCACCCGAGCGCTTTAGCGGTGCTTCCATTAGCGAGAGCACGGAGATTTTTGCCATTGGCGTGACGCTCTACCAAGCCCTCACTACCAAATACCCTTATGGTGAAATAGAGCCTTTTCAAAATCCAATATTCAAGCAGCCAAAACCGCTGCGCCACTTCAACAAAAAGGTGCCTGGTTGGTTTGAATCTATCATTATGCGCGCCATTGAAAAGGATAAAGAGAGGCGCTATAGCCACTATAGTGAGATGGATTATGAATTGAATAATCCCCAAAAAGTCAAACCATACTTTGATCCCAATGCCTCACTCATCGAAAGAGCACCGGTTAGAGTCTATAAGATAGCTTTTATACTCTCCTTTTTGCTCAATATATTTTTGCTCTTTTTATTGCTCAAATAATGAGCATATTTTTTTGACAACTTTTTATACAATAAAACAAAAGAAAAAAGAGACAATATCTCGTAAGCATTGCAGAGCGAGATACTGTGCTCTTTTTTTAGGAGAAGCAATGAGTGCAGTAGAGAGTTTCATAAACTACAAAGCAAAAACCGGCATGCAGTGTGGCAACTACTCTATCGATCTACCACCTCTTAACGCAGGGGAGCAGTATCGCTTCCATTTTGATGCCACCAAATGTATAGGATGCCACTGCTGCGAGGTGGCCTGCAATGAGCAAAATAACAATCCGGCTGAAATTAAGTGGCGAAGAGTCGGCGAGGCGGAGGGGGGAGAGTTTCCCAATACCTTGCAGCTTTTTCTTTCTATGAGCTGCAACCACTGCATCGATCCAGCCTGTCTCAAGGGCTGCCCTACTAATGCTTATGAGAAGATGGATAATGGCGTCGTCTTTCACCACGATGAAGTATGCATAGGCTGCCAGTACTGCACCTGGAACTGCCCCTATGATGTGCCGGTTTTCCATGAAGAGCGAAAGATTGTTACAAAGTGCCATATGTGTTATGAGCGCTTAGAAGCCAGCCAGACACCAGCTTGCGTGCAAGCCTGCCCGGAGGGTGCCATCGAGATAGAAGTAGTCAACAAAAACGAGTGGCTCAGCGGCGTAATCGATAAAGAGGGCAACGCCCCCGGCCTCGTGGATGCGCGCATCACCAAGTCCACCACACGCTGGACACTGCCTGACAGCATGCCAGAGCTTACTCCTATGGATAAAGACCTCGTCAAACCCGCCCACAAAGAGCTGCCTTTAGTCTTTATGACGCTGCTAACCCAAATTAGCCTTATTGGCTTTATTGCCCTTTTACTTGGCGATATTGCAGCCAAATTCACCTCTTTGCCTGAGCCTAGCTTCTTGATGGCTTTTGTAATTTTTGCTCTTAGTGCCATTGGACTACCACTCTCAGCCCTGCATCTAGGACGCCCAATCTTAGCAATAACAGCTATGAAAAA
>WGAX01000172.1 GCA_015494595.1 Nitratiruptor sp. | reverse complement strand
TGGTGCATCTGTGCAAGATTGCCCAAAATTTCGGATTTGACTTTATAGATTGTCAAGTTCCAAGTGAGCATCTAAAAAGAATGGGAGCTATTGAGGTATCTCGTGAATATTTTTTAGATGAGTTAGAAAAGGCGCTGCAAAAACCGTCGCATATTGGAAAATGGAGGGAGTAGAATGTATTTAGCAGATATTGAGTTTTCACTGTGGGCAGATTTTATTGAAAGAGAGTTTTTAGATACGAAATTTCAGGAGCTAATTGAGCAAAGAATTATCAATGGAGCTACCAGCAACCCAGCTATTTTTAAGGAGGCTATCTTAAACTCGCCTGCTTATAAAGAGCAGTTGATAACTCTTCAAGGTCTAGATCCAAAACAAAAGTATGAAGCTTTGGCAATCTATGATATTAAAAAAGCAGCTACTATCCTTAAGCCTCTGTATGAGAGGGGTGATGATGGTTTTGTCAGTATTGAAGTAGATCCAAGATTGGCAGATGATGCAAGTGGGACTGTACAGGAGGCTATGCGCTTAGTAGAGGCGATTGGGGAAGAGAATGTAATGATTAAGGTTCCAGCTACAACTGCTGGAGCTGAGGCTATTGAGGAGCTTGTAGCCAAAGGGGTCAATGTCAATGCTACTCTTATTTTTTCTCCTGCTCAAGCTAGAGAGGTGTTAGATGCTCTGGAGAGAGGTTTTAAAAAGGGTAAAAGCTATGCAGTGCTTAGTATCTTTGTGAGCCGCTTTGACAGAAAGCTTGATCCTCTTATGCGCCAAAAGGGTCTGCCTGTTGGCAGAGTCGGCATTATGAATGCAGCAAAAATTTACAATATGATTAAAAAACGAGAGCTTCCAAATACCAAAGCTCTCTTTGCCAGCACCGGTGTCAAAGGAGATAACTACCCTCCTCACTACTACATTAGCGAGCTGGTTGCGCCAAAAAGTATCAATACAGCTCCTATTCATACGATTGAAGCGTTTGTGAAAGAGGGAGATAAGAGGCCAAAGCTTCCTATGGAGCAGGAGGAGATTGATAGATTTTTTGCAATGCTTAAAGCCAATGAGATCGATATGAAGAGTGTATATTATGAGTTACTGCAAGAGGGATTGCAAGCTTTTGTTGAGGCTTTTGAGCAGATCTTAGAGGAGTTGCAGTAATGGCTTTAGATCCTACAACGCACGATTTTAGGATGACAAAATTTTTAAAATACTATCTTAACGAGCTTGTCAAATTTGATGGGAGCGATCTGCATATCAAAGCAAATGCGCCGGTTTATGCAAGAATACAGGGCGATATTATCCCTTTTAGTAAAATTGTTGTCTCAAAGGATGATGCTCTTTTACTAGCTAAGGAGTTGCTTAAAAGCAGGTTTAATGAGCTTGTAGAGAATAAAGATGTGGATCTGATCTTCTCTTTGAATGATAAATACCGTTTTCGTGTCAACATCTTTTTTCAAATTGATGGTGTTTCTGCAGTCTTTCGTACTATTCCAACAAAGATTAAGACTATTGAAGAGCTACATCTTCCCTCTTCAGTCAAAAAGATAACGCAACTAAAAAGGGGTTTAGTATTAGTTACGGGGATTACAGGAAGTGGTAAATCTACCACAATGGCAGCTATCTTACATGAGATTAACAAAAATAGGGCTGAGCATATTATTACTATAGAGGATCCAGTCGAGTTTGTCCACCAAAATATTAATTGTATCATTAATCAAAGAAGCCTAGGACAAGATACTCCTTCCTATGCAAGAGCATTGCGTGCAGCTTTGAGAGAGGATCCGGATATCATTGTGGTTGGTGAGATGCGGGATTTAGAGACAATTGAGATGGCTCTGCATGCAGCAGAGACGGGGCATTTGGTCTTTTCTACTCTCCATACTCTCGATGCTAAAGAGACAATAAACAGAATTATCTCTGTTTTTCCTGCAGCAGAGCAAAATCGTATCAGAATCATTTTAGCCTCTGTATTAGAAGCGATTGTCTCGCAAAGATTGATTAAAACCAAAGAGGGAGGTAGAAGGGCAGCCCTAGAGATTCTCTTTAAAACAGAGCGTATCGCCTCTTTGATTCAAGATAATGAGGAGAGTAACATTGCAGATGCTATAGAGGAGGGGGGTGTGTATGGGATGCAGTCATTTAATCAAGCTCTCTTGCAGCTCTATAAAGAGGGGGTGATTGATAAAGAGGAGGCGTTACAAAATGCCACATCTAAATCCGATTTGGCCTTGATGTTAAAAAATCATGATGATGAGAAGCAGAGTCAATTGGTTGGTGAAGATGATGGAGTAATAGAGCTTAAACTTAAGTAAAAACAAAACTTTTTTGGCTATAATTAGCGCCTATAAATTTTTAGTAAGGATGAGAGATGTTAGAAGGCATTGTTAGAGAGAGTACCGGCAAAAGTGCTGCAAAAGCGCTAAGACGGGATGGTTATCTCATTGCCAATATCTATGGAAAAGGGTTTGATAATATTAATGCAGCTTTTAAAAAGGGAGATTTTATCCGGGCTGTAAGACATAAAGAGAAGCTCGCTTTTCCTGTCAAGGTTGGTGATCAAGAGTTGCAAGTGGTAGTGCAGGAGTATCAAAAAGATCCTGTTACATACGATCTTGTGCATGTTGATTTGATGGTAGCACAGCCTGGTGTAGTTACTTACTATATGGTACCAATTAAAACTGTGGGTACACCTATTGGACTCAAAAATAAAGGGGTTCTTGTTGTATCAAAACGAAGAATCAAGGTAAAAGGCGCTATTGAAAATATTCCTGATAGCATTACGCTTGATGTCTCAAAGCTTGATGTGGGCGATGCGATTTTGATTCGTGATATTGAGCTGCCTGAAGGTGTTGAGCATATGACACCTGATAGGGTTGCAGTTGTAGGGGTTGTTAAAGCTA
Source organism: Nitratiruptor sp. (assembly GCA_015494595.1). Taxonomy (GTDB): domain Bacteria; phylum Campylobacterota; class Campylobacteria; order Campylobacterales; family Nitratiruptoraceae; genus Nitratiruptor. The sequence goes on along the minus strand of WGAX01000172.1, from coordinate 3,609 downwards.
AGTAATGCATCTGATTGTAGGGCTTGGCAATCCCGGAGCCAAATATGCCAACAACCGGCACAATGTCGGTTTTATGGTTGTAGATGAGATCCTCTCTCAAATTGAGGCTATAAAAATCTCTAAAAGCTCCTTTAAAGGGGAGCTTTTCCGTTTTAATACTATTTTTTTACTTAAACCTGCTACCTATATGAATAGAAGTGGAGAGAGTGTAGCTGCTGTAAAAAACTTCTATAAAATTCCCATAGAAAATATAATTGTTATTCACGATGATTTAGATTTAGCTCTTGGGGTGCTGCGATTTAAAAGAGGCGGTAGCAGTGGGGGGCATAATGGACTCAAATCGATTGATGCTGCTATTGGCAATGAGTATGTGCGAGTGCGTTTTGGTATTGGTAGACCCTCAACAAAAGAGGAAGTTATTGGTTATGTTTTAAGTGATTTTAGCAAAGAGGAGTTTGTGTGTATTAAGCCGGTGATAAAAAGAGCTGCTAAAGCTGCTTTGGCACTTACAAAACACCCTTTAGAGTATGTAAAAGCCAACTACTCCCAAAAAGCGCTTCCTTGTAGATAGAGTTTTTTGCTACAATCAATGAAAAAGAGGCATAATGGCAAGAAAGTATATTATTCGGCTCTATCTTAAATATTTTTTCTCTATTCTCTTTGCTCTTGTACTCTTTTTTGTAGGGCTTGACTTTTTGCAAGTTTTTAAGAAACTTCCCCCCTCTGCTAACTTACAGGTGCTCTATATTGTGTTTAAGACGATGAATGGGATAGATCTGCTCTTTCCCATCTCCTTAGTTTTTGCAATGATTGGAATGAAAATTGCTCTTATTCGCTCTAATGAGCTTGTAGCATTTTATGCTTTAGGATATAGCAAGCGTGATGTTATTTTTCCCCTCTTTATTACTGCTACTATTTTAACGACTATTTACATTTTTTTGCATTTGACATCTTTTACCTACGCAGGAGAGTATGCGGATAATATAAAAAAGTACAACTCTTTGATCAATGCTACAAAAAATCTCTTTTTTAAGTATGAGAATGCCTATGTCTATTTTGAAAAGCTGATCCCTTTAGAGCAAAAAGCAGAGAATGTTCGCATTTTTGAAACCAAAGATAATGATTTGCGTAAAATTGTATATGCGAAAGAGGCATGGTTTGCAAAAGAGTATTGGCATCTACCAAATGCTACTATTATACAAAAAAGATTTGATCATATTATAGTCAAGCATCGCAATATTGATACTTTGCAAGGGTATAAGCCAAAGATTTTGGATTCAGTCTACGAGGGGAAAACAAATATCTCTTTACTGGATGCTTTGTATGCTTTGAAACTTTTTGAAAGGCAGCAGATTGATACCAAAAGGATTAAAGCTTTAATCTTTTACCATCTTTTTTATCCTTTCTTTGCTCCGTTTTTGATGATTATTATCTTTTATTTTGTTCCTGTAAGTAGCAGATTGGCAAATCTTAATCTTTTTAGTTTTAGTGCTATTGTAATTACACTGCTCTTGTGGGGAATACTCTTTACTCTTGTTAAACTCTCTTTTAGTGGAGTGCTCTATGCAGAGGTAGCCATTGCTGTTCCAATTGTGCTGCTGGGTGTTATAGCATTTTGGCTTTATAAGAAATTCTAAAAAATTTTGCTAATATTGGGGCAAAAAAAGGAAGCAGATGGATTATGCTGCGCTTGTCAAAGAGTATGATACCCCTCTGTATGTATACGATTTTGATGCAATTGAGAGCAATTACTACAGGATAAAAAATGCTTTTAAAGCTAGAAAATCGCTTATTGCTTATGCAGTAAAAGCCAACTCCAATCTTTCGCTTCTTAAACATTTAGCACAGCTTGGATGTGGGGCAGATTGTGTGAGTATTGGTGAAATTAAAAGAGCGCTGCTAGCTGGCATTCCAAACTATAAAATCATTTTTAGCGGTGTAGGTAAAAGGGATGATGAGCTTTTAGAAGCACTGCAAAAAGATATTCTTTTTATCAATGTGGAGAGTGAAGCTGAGCTGTTTCGCTTAGAAAGTATTGCAAAAGAGCTTGGCAAAGTAGCAAGAATCAGTATTCGTGTCAATCCAAATATAGATCCCAAAACTCATCCCTACATCTCTACGGGATTGAGTGAGAATAAGTTTGGTATTGCGATTGAAGATGCCAAAAGACTCTATCTTCATACCAAAAAATCTCCTTACTTAGAGGCGGTAGGAATCCATTTTCATATAGGAAGCCAGCTTACTGAGCTTGAGCCAATTAAAGAGGCTAGTGCTATTGTTGCCGAGCTTCTAAGAGCTCTTTTAAAAGTTGAGATCCCAATTAAATTTTTTGATGTGGGCGGAGGACTTGGTATAGTCTATAAAGATGAGAAAACAATTGAGCCATACGATTATGCCCAAGCAATCCTAGCAACGCTTAAAGGCACGGATGTAACTATAGTCTGCGAGCCCGGACGCTTTATTGTAGGCAATGCGGGAGTCTTTTTGACAAGGGTTTTATATGAGAAAAGAAGCGGCAGTAAGCGATTTATTATTGTTGATGGAGCGATGAATGATCTGCTAAGGCCAAGTCTGTATAACGCCTACCATGAAATAGAGGTGGTTGGCAAAGATGAGCCAAAATCCAAGGCCGATGTAGTAGGACCAGTTTGTGAGAGTGGAGATTTCTTTGCAAAAGATAGACTCCTGCCCCCCACTGAGCCAGGCGATATAGTGGTGGTAAAGAGTGCTGGGGCATACGGCTTTGTGATGGCTAGCAACTACAATACTCGCCCTCGTCCAGCAGAGGTGGCTGTGCAAAATGGAAAAAGTAGGCTTATTCGAGAAAGAGAGAGCTTTGAGTATATTATTGAAAAAGAGGTAAGGTTTTTGGTGTGAAGTTTTTTATCGATGTGCAAGGCACGCTTATAGATGATAAAGAGAAAAAGCCAATAGAGGGTGCAATTGAGTTTATTAAGGCTTTAAATAAAAAGCAGGTTCCCTATATTGTTATTACCAACAACACAAAACAGAGAGACTTTTTATGCTATTTACAGAATTTAGGCTTTGAGATTAGCAACTATATCGATCCCTTAATGGTATTAAAAGAGGTATTACAACAAAAAAGAGTAGCAGCGTATGGGGTAGAGGAGTTTATAGATAATATCAAAGCTTTAGGGTATGAGCTAGATTACACTTTGCCTCAAGCGGTGGTGCTTAGTGTAAAATCTAATTACACTTTTGAGGAGTTTGCAGATATTGATGAGTTTTTGCTAAAGGGTGCCAAACTCTATGGAATGCACCAGAGCTCTTTGTATGTAAAAAACTCCAGACGCTACCCTGCAGTTGGAGCGCTTTTAGCGATGTTTGCGTATGCGACGGGAGTGGGGTATGAGGTGGTTGGCAAGCCCTCCAAACTCTTTTTTACTAAAGCTTTACAAAGAGTTGGGGGGAAATTTGATGAGGTGATGATTATTAGCGATGATGTGCAAGGGGACTTAATAGGGGCTGCCAAGCTTGGTATGCAAACGGCATTTGTGCTAAGTGGCAAGTTTAAGAGTGAGCAGGAGATTTTGCCAAAGCTGGGCTTCAAGCCAGATATTGTTGCTAAAAACATCTATGAAGTGGGTA
>WGAX01000171.1 GCA_015494595.1 Nitratiruptor sp. | reverse complement strand
TTATTATGGATGGTAATGGCAGATGGGCACAACAAAGAGGAATGCAGCGCATCAAAGGGCACGAAAAGGGGGCTGAAGTGGTGCGCCATATCACCACCTACTGCGCCAATAACGAGGAAGTAGAAGTGCTTACACTTTACGCCTTTAGCACGGAAAACTGGAAACGCCCCAAAATGGAGGTGGATTTTTTAATGCGCCTTTTGGATAACTGGCTGCAAAAGGAGCTGCCAACCTACCAAAAAGAGGGGGTGAAGTTTGAGGTAATTGGTGATATTAGCAGGTTTTCTACAAAGCTGCAAGAAAGAATCAACCTTACCAAAGAGCTTACAAAAAACAATACCAAACTCACCCAAGTTTTAGCGCTCAATTATGGCGGCAGAGATGAGATTATAAGAGCTTGCAAAAGAGCAAAAGAGGCAGATATACAGATTGATGAGAGCAACTTTGAAGAGTTTTTTGATGCCCAGATTGGCGAGGTGGATATGCTTATTCGCACGGGAGGCGAAAAGAGGATCTCAAACTTTTTACTCTGGCGTATCGCTTACGCGGAGCTCTTTTTTACTAATACGCTTTGGCCAGATTTCACGCCAGATGAGTTAGAAGCGCTTATTAAAGAGTTTAAGAGGCGTCACAGAAGATTTGGAGGGATTTAGGTTGGTTGTAGTCTTTGGATTTATATTGGGGCTTTTAATTGGCTCATTTCTTAATGTAGTGATTTTGCGCCTGCCACAAAACGAGAGTATTGTCTATCCAGCCAGCCACTGCCCAAAGTGCAAAGAGCCCCTAAAGTGGTGGCACAACATTCCACTGCTCTCTTGGATAGTGCTTAGAGGCAGATGCTACTACTGCAAAGAGCCAATTAGTGTGCAATACCCTCTTGTTGAGCTTACAACTGCTCTGCTTTTTGCCATAGTCTTTTATAAAGAGGACTTTACACTACAAGCTTTTGTGATTGCTGCGCTTTTTTCTCTGCTTTTAGCTCTTAGTATCATTGATCTTTACTATAAAGCAGTGCCTGACAGCCTCAATCTTTTAGCTGCCCTTTTAGCCCTCTTTAGCAGTAATGACTACCTCCAAAATCTACAAAATGCTACAATTGTGGCAGGAGCTTTGGCTATGCTTCGCTTTTTTGTTAGCTACTATGTAAGCAAGAAGGAGCAGCTACGCCTCAATAAAGAGCTAAAAAAGGCTCCCTGGCTTAAAGCCTACTACCCAAAATTTATAATGATAGAGGCTATGGGTGAGGGAGATATAATTGTAGGATTTGTGATGGGGGGGCTTCTAGGGCTCAAAAGAGCGATTTTAGCACTCTTTCTAGCAGCGCTTATTGCTCTGCCAGCATCTATATATAACCGCATCTATCGCAGTGATGCTCAGCTACCCTTTATCCCCTTTTTAGCTTTGGGAGCATTTTTTAGCTATCTTTTTGGCTCAACTATACTGGAGTGGATTAATGCGAATTCTTTCTAAATATATATACACACATCTATTTAGCTCCTTGATTAACTTTTTTATACCCCTCTTTGGGATCGCTTCACTCATATTTTTTATCAAAATGGTCTCTCTTACCTCCGTTATTCAGCTTAGTTTCATAGAGCTTATAAAACTTTACATTTTTATTTTGCCCCAAATTCTCTTTTTTACTCTTCCTGTTGTTTTTGTAGCGGGAGCTATTGCAATGCTCAATCGTCTCTCTTTTGAGTATGAGATTGTAGCCCTTTTCTCTTTAACCATCTCCCCTAATAAAATTCTTATAACCCTTGTAAAAGTTGCAATTTTGCTCTCCTTCTTGCTACTGGTCTTCTCTCTTGTACTCACTCCACAAGCAAAACAGCTCTATAAAGGTTTTTTGATCTACAAAAGAGCAGAAGCCAAATTCAATATCAAACCTAGTGAATTTGGGCACAAATTTGGGGATTGGTATCTTTATATCAATAAAAAGAGGGGAGATTACTACTATGGAGTCTCTTTGTACAATAACCAGCTCCAAAAACAGGAAAATTTTATCATTGCCAAAAAGGCGCTTTTGAGTAATGAGCAAGATGCTCTTGTGCTTACACTGCTCAACGGACATGCCTACACATATAAAAAATCTAATCTTAAAGAGATCACATTTAAAAAGATGCAAATTTATGATACAAGCTCTCGTACACTCTTTTACTATACCACCCC
>WGAX01000170.1 GCA_015494595.1 Nitratiruptor sp. | reverse complement strand
AGTATATACAATACCATTTCCTTGTGTGTTTTTCAAATAATTTAAAAGCCAAGCCATTTTATCTTCTTCATTTTTTACATGAACAACATTTAATTTTAAATTATCTCGTAACAAATTACCTCGAATAAGCTCAATATTACCGCCAATTTGTTTTTTAATATCTTCTGCTACTTGATGTGTTGCTGTTGCGGTAGTTGCTAATACAGGTATATCTGAAGGTAATAATTTAACTAAATTTATTATTCTTCTAAAGGAAGGTCTAAAATCATGTCCCCAAGTAGATATACAATGAGCCTCATCTATAACAACAAAAGATATATTCATTTTTAATACTGCTTCTTGCCATGCACTATTTTCTTGTCTTTCTGGAGCAATATATAAAATTTTGATTTGATTATTGATAGCTTTTTGTAGAGTTAGATTATTTTCATCATCGCTTCGTTCGCTGTTAATTATACCTACTTTGATACCTTTTTGTTCAAGTGATTTTTTCTGATCTCTCATTAAAGCAATTAAAGGTGAAAAAATTATTGTCAATCCATCAAATTGAGTGGCTGGAAATTGAAAAGTCAAAGATTTGCCAAAACCAGTTTTTTCAATTAATAAAACTCTTTTCTTTTGCAATACTCTATCAATAGTTCTCCATTGATCATCAAAAAATCGTTCAAATCCAAAAATCTGTTTTAGTTTTATTTCTGCTTCTTGTCTATTCATCTTTTGTCCTAATGTTTCCTATAAGTATTTATTATTTATTCATTTACTACTGGTCTTTGATACTCATTGCCTTTTCCATACTCTTCAGAGCCAATATTTTTCCCTAATCTAAGCCAAAAAAAAATATCCCTCTCCTTAAAAACTCCACTATTATGCGCTCTATGTGCTCGCTTTTTAATAATGTTCCATCTATCAAATTCTTTTAGCTCTTCTACTATCTCTTTCCAATTAACCATCTACTGCACTTTTACTGAAAGAGACTATTAACACTTTCATTATAGTATACTCTTCTAATTACCTCTCCAAAGAGTGTAGCTACTGAAAGCATTTTGATCTTTTTGGACTCTCTTTTAAGTGGCAAAGTATTTGTAACAACCAACTCATCGAGTTCTCCCTCTTCTATGCGCTCATAGGCTGGACCGCTAAGCACAGGATGGGTGCAGCAGGCCATCACAGAGTTTGCACCTCTTTCTTTAAGAGCTTTTGCAGCTTTAACAATAGTGCCAGCAGTATCGATCATATCATCAACTATAATAATATCTTTGCCCTCTACATCGCCAATAATATTCATCACCTCAGACTCATTGGCTTTTTCTCTTCTTTTATCTACAATCACCATATCATAGCCTAACTTTTGAGCAAAGTATCTAGCTCTAGCAACCCCTCCAATATCTGGGCTTGCAACTACCGGATTTGGCAAGTTTTTGCTTTTGACATACTCTTTAAAAATGATGGAGCCATAGAGGTTATCTACCGGAATATCAAAAAAGCCTTGAATCTGTCCTGCGTGCAGATCCATTGTAATAACTCTAGTGATGCCTGCTTTTTCCATCATATTGGCTACTAGCTTTGCAGTAATTGGCACTCTTGGAGCAGCTTTTCTGTCTTGTCTAGCATAGCCAAAATATGGTACTACTGCAGTAATAGAGGCTGCAGAGGATCGCCTAAGGGCATCTGTCATAATAAGCAGCTCCATCAAATTCGCATTTGCAGGGGCACCTGTAGGCTGCACTATAAAGACATCTCTTCCTCTTACAGACTCTTTGATTTGCACATTAATCTCACCATCGCTAAAGCGGCTCACTGTAGCTTGTGAAAGAGGAACACCAAGATATTGCACCATTTCAGCAGCAAAATCTGGATGCGCTGTGCCGCTAAAAACTTTATAACCACGCATTATAACTCCTATAACTTTTTATGCAATTATACTACACAATCCAACCACCACCTAACACCTTCTCTTCATCATATAAAACGCCAGCTTGCCCTTTGGCAAGACCAAAAACCGGCTCTTTAAGCTCTACCACAGCCACACTGCCATCAATTTTGACGCTGCAGGGCACTTTATGGGTTCTGTAGCGCACTTT
>WGAX01000169.1 GCA_015494595.1 Nitratiruptor sp. | reverse complement strand
GTGCCAGAAGAGTACATGGGTGACGTGATCGGTGACATCAACCGTCGCCGTGGACAAGTATCTAGCATGGAAGATAGAGCGGGCAACAAAATCGTTACTGCTATGGTACCGCTTGCAGAGATGTTCGGATACTCTACAGATTTGCGATCATTCACACAAGGGCGTGGTACATACTCTATGGAATTCGATCATTACGAAGAGGTTCCAAGAAACGTAGCCGAAGAGATTATCAAAAAGCGCAATGGCTAAGGTTATAAAAACAGACATAACCGACGAATCCAAAATTTACGAAACCCTCAAAAAAGAGGGTTTCTTCAATATTTTTACCTGGTTTGATCCTAAAAATAGCAAATATCCTCTCCATACCCATCCGCATTATGAAGTGCGATGGGTTGTAGAGGGTGAATTGGTTATAGCAGAAGATGGCAAAGAGATAGTGTTAAAGCCTGGCGACAGGTACGAATCTCCTCCCAATACTCCACATTCAGCCTATAGCGAAATAGGTGCTAAATATGTCTGCGCGTCCCGGTAGCTCAGCAGGATAGAGCATCGGATTCCTAATCCGAAGGTCGTGGGTTCGAATCCCGCCCGGGACACCACTGCATTAAAAAATAAAAATAGTTTTGAAATTGTGTTGTAAGCATGGATTAATCATCAGTGACGTAGCGTAGATGCCACTTTGTAGGCAGGTTGGGGCAATGACGCTAATGGATTTAGCTTGAAGATTTCCTTTGAAGATATGTTCAACTCTTTGGTTTCCCACTTTGTATGAGCGCTCATAAGTTCCAGAAGTAGCAAGAGCAGCATCACTTATCTCTACAAATGTAGCGAATTGATTGGGCTTGTATGGATCTTTAATGCCTATACGAAATGCTGAACCATCTGGCTTTGATCCAACTGCTGCAATATCGCCTCCAAAATTGATAATACCGTTTATTTTATGGCGTTTGAGGATGCGTTTTGCTTTATCTACAGCATATTCCTTGACAAATCCGCCAAGATCGATCATTGTATAAGGATTATCAAAATGGATACGATTTTTTGTTAATGTAATATGTTGCCAGCCTAGAAATTCTTGCATTTTTTCTATACAGGCTTGATACTCTGCATAAGAAGAGGCATTGAGGCATCTTTTCAGCGTGCCTACTGTTATATCAAAAATTCCATCAGTGCGTTGGTAGTAAAGATAAGCCTGCTCTAAAATTGAGGCAAGCTCTGGTGTAAGTTTACTCTCTTTTCTTTGGTTGATTGCGCTAATGAGTGAGTTTGGGTTATAAAAGTTGTAAGTATGTTCTAGTTGTTTTGTAGCGACTAAAACCTCTTTTGCAGCCTGTTTGGCTTTATGAAATGGTGCATAGAGGATAAGTTCACAGGGCGAATGCATCGCCCTGAATCTAAAAATCTCTTTAGAAGCTATAGCGAACTCCTATGCCCGTATAGATGGAGTGGTAATATTTTGGCTGTATGTAGTAACCACCATCTATATCAAATGTTATTTGCTTATTATAGCGGTAACTCCAGCAAAGACTCAAGTTCCATGAGTCGTAGCTTGCCATTCGCCGATCGCTTGATGCGTAGATTTCGTCTGTAAAGTAATCCTTTTGACTACTATAGAAAAATGCAGCTGTTTGGTTGTAGTAGCGAAGCGTTGCTGTAAGATCACTTTTTGCAAACTCTTTGGTAAGAGAGGTTTCAATGGTATGAGAGAGAATTGACCAGCTATCGTTGTAGAGTCTGTAGTTGAGATCGGCTATATAGTTTGCAAAAGCCTTTTTCAATTCAAACGTAATGCCTATGGCGTTACGAGTGGATGGCTTATTTTCAGGAGTAATTTGAGCGCTAAAAGGGGTATAGTTGCGTACGACTCTCATATAAGGATTACTAAGATAGCCGTTTTCAAAGATACCAAAAACAGAGAGTTTGCAAAGTGAAGTTTTAGAGAGAATCTGCGTATAGCCTAGAGCAAGATTGATAACTTCTGCTCGTTTTGTAATACTTCCTCCACTTGCTCCACTCACGCTATCGCATAATCCTTCTTGTAAAAAGCAGTATATTTTTGGTTTGTTTCTTTGGTAACTTATCGCATAACTTAGTGAGCTATTTTTGCTGCTATCGATATAGTGGAGAAGTTGCAATGAGATCTCTTGGGAGAAGTAGTCATTTTCACTGGAGTGGCTATAGCCAATGCTCACTTCATCGCGATTTTGCCCAAATCTTTTTGTAAGATTAAAATGAAAGGCTTTGCGGTGATCTTCATAATCGATATCCCCATATACCACATCTTGAGGATACACTACTCCCTTGGGTAAGCTAGCAGACGCTCCGCTTGCAGCGTCATAAAATGTGGGGCTAGCACCGCTGACGGTATCGTGGGTAAAAGATATATCAAGATCATAGTCAAAGCCTATCTCCTTATGTAAAGAGAGAGTAGGAGATTTTACAATTGTTCGTGCATTATCTTCATCATAATACATATAGTGCACACCGACACTATCTTGTGCCAAGAGATTTGCAGTAAGGAGGCTAGCAAGGGCAATCGATCTCAATTGCATCCACAACCTCCTCCACCCACATCTGAACCGCCTTTGCTACCCTCTTTGGAAAAATATACATGGTGCAAAAAACGTGAAAAAGATGGTGCGCAAGCCCCCTCTTTAAAACTCTGTTTTGCAAGAGTTCCTTTTTGCCACGGTTTGACTGATTGTATGCTACACCCTGCAAAAAGTAGTGCAAAAAGCAAACACCATCTCATTGGAGAGCCTTTATTTTGTTAGTAAGGATATCTAAGAAGGTCTCTTTTGCACCAATAATTGATCCTTGTAGTTTTTTGTCTTTAAAGATATAAAGAGCGGGAATACCGACGGGATTAAAATAGCTTACTATTTTTCCGTCCGTATCATATAGTATAGGAAGTTGTATATTCAGTTCTTTAACAAAGTTTTTTGCCGCATTTTTATCTTCATCTACGCTCACAGCAATTACTTTGATATTTGGGTGTTTTTGCGTAAATTTTAGTAAAAGAGGAAGCTCTTTGCGGCAACTATGGCACCAAGAAGCAAAGAAATCCACGATCACTAGTCCCCTATCCATATGGTTGGCAAGTTTGGAGGGGAGAGGTTGTGCCATCAAAAAGATGGCACTGATAATAGCTACAAAGATAAGGCGCATGTTATTCTCCTATTGGATGAATGGTTATTGGTCCTGGTGCACCGTTGCGGCCTCCATAGCGATAGTGGCAGTAGTTGCAGTTGAAGTATTCTACACCGTTATGTGAATACTCCTCAGAGCTGTTATATACTCTGCCTTGCAGATCTATTACTTGTGCGGTAAAGTGCTTATTGGCAAGATTTTGTAATGGGGTATTGAAATTTTCACCCATACCCTTTTTCAAGACAGCGCGCAGTGTCTGGCCATTATCAAATTTAAACTCAATTGTGTAGTTGCCAGCCATGTTGGAATCCATATCGATAGCTTTGTGTGCTGTCGCGTTCCAGTCTGCAAATATTTTACCACCAGCAAAACTGTGGCAGATGGAGCAGTAGCGTCCATGACAGTGGCTTCTTCCTCCATTAATCTCACTATCCAAAGGCTCTGGCTCATTGGAAATATTGCGCAAAGAATTTGGTGTATCGATATGAAGAAGGAAACTATCGCATTTATATGTTATATCGTTTTTTGCATTGAGGACAATATACCCATCTACAGGAAAAGTCTCATCTTTATAGCCAGAGTTGATGAAGGTTTGAAAATTGTAGTTGACTACACTACCAACTTTAATGCCATCGGCAAGAGGATTTGAGGCATCTACAACTTTGACCTCTCCTCCTCCGTAGTTATCTGTATTATCAATACGAATGAGTTTGAGGGCAGTATAAGGATAGCTGCTTTCCGGATGGAGTTTGCCGTCATTGTTACCTACGATAGTGGATGCCCAGAAGCTATCATCTTTACAACTATTGTGGGTTGCATCCTCCAATACACATGCGCGAAAGCGCATCCTACCATTATCTTCTACACGATAGAGATTGTAGAGATAGTAGCGATTGGTTGCTATCGTAAGATCATATTTATGCCCTTTAGTTTGCGTGATTTGAGAGAGGTGTATGGCTATTGGAGTTGAGCCATTTTTGGCTACAGCATACATGTTATCGTCATCCGCTAAGATGATCATTTTCTCGGTAAATGCACGAAAGCGGGCACTTCCTACATTTTCTGCAAGTTTTGTGGTTTTGTTTTGGATAAGATCGCTTTTATAAAGAGTTGCATCCTTTACATAGTAGATCGCACCGTCGTTAAAGCTGTAAGGTCTCGTATGTCCTACGGCAGGCGGGAGGATAATGTCTGTTTGGCTGCACTCTTTTTTTGCTTTATCGCATACGACGACTCTATTGTCGACATTGAGTACCGCTTTTGTAGTGCCTATGATATTGCCAAGAAGACTAACGCTTTTTTCATAATTTATGAGATCTGCACAGTTTTGCATGGCGCTATCGCACTGCTGTAGCACCTTTTTCTTGCTCTCTTTGACAATATAGCCACTAATTGGTTCTCCATAGCTATTGTATGCTACATCTATGAGGCTATAATTGTCAAAGAGGAGTGGGGGATTGTTTTTGGATGTATCAGAAGTGAAAAGATAGGTATGGGTTTTGTTGCTATCTTGTGCACTCAGATAGACATTAGTACCAAGATAATCGATAGTTGTATAGCGCAGTTGTCGAGATGTGTTGAGTGGAAAACTGCTTTGAGGCTGCACAATACCAGCGCTATCGCCTTGAAGAGCAACTTTATATGGATACCCTCCAGAGACAAAAAAGAGCGTAGTAGGAGTGAGTCCTTGGTATTGGAGTGTTTGAGGATCGAAGTTTTGCATAGATGTTGCTACTGCCGGTCTTCTTACATCTTTTGTATTGCTGTTTTGATAAATAGGTTGATTTGGATTTTTTGGTTCAAAGAGTGTGAAGCCTTTGAAGCCAGCAAGCACAGAGTGATCTGTTGTGCCATAAAATAGGAGTTTGTTGGCCGATGTGCTAAAGGTTACTTTTCCGTCATTGATGGTGTAGCTTATTCCTGCCAAAGGATCTGGCTTGCCATCACCGTCTCTATCAAAATAGCGAAAAGAGTGATCGGGATTTGCGCCTATGAGTTTGTATGCTTTGCCTTGAGTGAGATAGATCCAAGAGAACGCGTTATTGCCAAATAGTGTTTTATCGCAGGAGCACTCTGGAAGAAAAACAAAATAGCCATTGGGCTGTTGAGGAGGTGTAACTGAGACTTTTTGCCATCCAAAAGGGTTCTGTGATGTGGGCGATGATCCTAAAAGACGATACTGTTCATTTGGGTTGTTGGTAGCTACATAGAGCCAATCGTTCATTGCATATTTACCGTCATGATTGAAGTCATAGAGATAAAAAGCGCCGTTTATAGAGAGTTGATGCGTGCTTAGATAGCTTTTCAAGCTATCTTCATAATTGCCCATATCTACTGCATACAGAAGCGATGTAGCAACAAGCGCTCCACTGAGATAACGAATCATAATGAGCTCCTTAAATATGGTATCGACACAATTGTAAGAAGAAGAAATTAAGTATCTGTTAAGAGAATGTAACCGTTGCCTTTGATATTCTTAATGCGTTCTTTGCCGATATATTTTCTGATCATATTGATATAAATTCGGATTGCTCCAATGCTACACTCTTGACTTGGGTGCCAAAGAGTTTCCATGATCTCTTCGTTGCATGTGCAGCGATTGGCGTTGCGAATGAGCAGTTCAAGGAGTTTGATGACTTTTGGTGGAAGGTAGATTGCTTTATTGTTACAGATGAGTTGGCGCAGATGAAAGTCATATATACACTCTTTGCTCAAGACAAAATGTGGTTTGTTGCCATAGTAGCGCCGTAAAACCGCCTCAATCCTACATACGAGCTCTTCAATGTCAAAAGGTTTTTTTATATAGTCGTCTGCTCCAATTTTAAAACAGTGTTTGATGGTTTCTATGTTGGTATTTGAGGTAAGAAATATTGCAGGGACACTATCGCCTTTTTGGCGTAAATGCTCTAAAAAGTCGCTTCCTTTGAGCTTTGGTAAATTAATATCAATGAGATAGAGATCGAAACTATTTTGGAAGTGTAACTCAAGAGCTTCAAGGCCATCGTATGCTGTAATGAGTTCATACTCTTCAAGAAGATCTTCTAAAGTCTCCGCCAAAAGTTTATCATCTTCGATTAAGAGGATCTTGCGCTTCATATGAAGCACTATAACGCATATCAATTAAGTAGGTGTTAAAGAGTTAATAAATAATTTGTTTCCATTGCTTCCTTTTCTTCTAATATAAACTTTTATTGCAACAAAACAAAAAGGAGGAAGAGATGGCAAGTGTACTTATTAGAGTGAAAGTGTTTGATAAGGATACAAGGCGCTCATATCAAGGGGCATATGTAGAGATAGGAGGATATAGTAATTTGGCCACCTATACAGATGCAGATGGGAATGCTGCAATTTCTTATCCTTATGATACTGGAGTTGTAACAGTCTATGTCAATGGGCAGGAGGTATGGAGTGATTATGTCTCAAAGTTGCCTAGGACTATTATAGCGGAAGTTCCTTATAGATACTAAAAGAGGCTTTATGCCTCTTTATAAAAGGAGAGAAGATGAGTATCTTGAAGTTTGCAGAAAGGCCTCTTCATGAGATAGTGGGTGATGATGAGAGTGTTCTTGATAATGCAAAAGAGTTGGCTAAGCATTTAGAGATCGATATATTTTCAACGCCACTTGAGGAGTTGCCATTTTATAAAGAGTATTTGCGCTATTTTGATGTGCATGGACTAGCGTTACAAAAACCGCTTTTTAGTGAAACTTTTGATATGGATCTTTTGGTGAAATTAGTGGTAGGAAGTCATAGCAGCACATACGATTTTGAGTTTGGTGAAGATGGTGTTCGTTTATCGATACATGTTTCAATTGATACTAGGAGTGTTCAAAAATATTTAGATGAACTTGATTTTCTGCAGTTAGCTAGAATGTATAGTATTTATCTCAATGAGATGATTAGTATGGAGAATTTGCGGTACGACAATGATGTGGAAAAGAGTATATTGATTGAGCAGAGAAAAGAGAATGTAAAAAGGTTTTACCAAAAAAAAGAGAAAGCATTGAAGATGGAGTTTTACATGTTTTTACAAAGGGGGCAATGATGAAAGGGAACGCATTGACTCAAGCAGAAAAAGAGAAATTGTGCAAAAAGCTAGACATCTCTTGTGAGAGTTTGGAGAAGCTTTTGAGTAAAAAAGGGAAAATACCCATTGGTATCAATTTTCTTTTAATGAAAAAAGAGGGACGCGTCAACTACAAAAAGCTTTTGGATTCAAGTATATGGGGATTGACAAGAAACCTTACGCTTGATGAGGATGGATGGGGCGCTAGAAGAAAGCATACCCGACTTTTGGGGCTTTTTCCTCATATAGAAAACAAGCATTTGCAACTTGAGCTTGAAAAGGCACTTAAGAGCACGCTGCTTATGAATTGGGAGGAGAAGTGCTACTTTATTGAAGCATCCAAGCAGATGGGTGTGGGGCAGTTGATGGGCTTTTTAGATAGGGTCAAAAATGAGATGAGTAGCTTAGAAAGAGAGCTTCTCTATAGTAGAGTATCGCCTTTGGTGGATACTAAAGAGTTGAAAAATAAGATTGAGAAGAATAAAAGAGAGTGGAGCAAGGTCATGGCATATGCTAAGAAAAAAAATCTCAAAAGCTTCACTGATAATGATAACATCATCTATCCAGCTGCTTTGAAAGAGCAGTTGCAAGCCTATGTGAAAGGGCAAGATGAAGCTATTACTACAGTAAGCACAATATTTTATTATCACAAGAAGATCTATAACGCCCTCATCAAAAACAAAAAACCCCCTTTTGAAAGACTCAAGCCTCTTTTAATAAGTGGGGAGACAGGAAGTGGCAAGACCTATATCATTCAAAAAGCTTGCGAAATTATGGAGATTCCCTACTTGCATATTGATGCAAGCGCAATGGTAAGCACAGGGATTAGAGGAGTGAGTGTCGATGAAATAGGTAAATCTTTGCTTAGAAAATTCAATTATGATACAAAAAAGGCCAAAGGTGCCGTGATTGTATTGGATGAGATGGATAAACTACTACAAACTACTTATGGCGGTAGCGTCATGAGCCAGATTTTACGCATCATTGAAGGTGGAGAGATATTTATAGAAAAAGGCTCGCAAAACGAATCTGAGGAATTTAGAAATATCCATTCCCTTTCTACGGAAAATATGCTTTTTGTATTGGTAGGCTCGTTTCAATTTCAAAAAGATGAGAAAAGAAGCGGTTTTCTCAAAGGGAACGACGATTATAAAAAAGAGTATATAGAAACTATCGAAAAAAGCGGTTTGCCAAAAGAGTTGCTTGGAAGAGTGGGTGAAATCATTGTGCTCAATCCATTAGGAGAAAAGGATCTTCTCGATATTTTGCTTCATAGCAAAGATTCCCCCATTAAGCGCTATCAGAAAATGCTTCGTGAAGTGGGTGTGACTTGGAAAATGCCAAAAGAGGAGATAGAAAAAATAGCAAAAGAGGCTGCTAAACTATCGTTTGGGGCACGATCTTTAGAGAAGCTCGTTTGGCGTGCATTTAAAGATAAGCTCTTTCATATCCATAGCCAAGATTTTGATGAAAATCCTTATGAAAATCTTTTGGAGAGGATCAAAAGAAGTTTTTGATCCTCTTTTTATGGTAAAATCATCATAACTTCAATCCCTCATAAAGCAAGGCTATGGTTTTTGTTTTTTTGTCATACAAAAGCGATGATGAAAAGATTGCCAAAGCAATCAAAGAAGCTATAGAACAGAGGTTTTCTGCCAAAGTTTTTATGTCTGCAGACGCCAGAGATGGCACGACTGTTGGCAAATCGTGGCCTCCAGAGATTTTTGAGGCTATGCAGCAAAGCGATATAGCCATATTGCTCATAAGCGAAAAATGGATAAATTCTCCCTATTGCCTTGATGAGTTTCGATTGGCTCGATATATGGGGCGCACGATCGTTGCTGTGGCTTTAGAAGAAAAAGTCCAAAAGTTTGTGCAAAATAGTATAAATGATAAGACCTATATTAAATGGAATGAGCTGTTTGATCCTAAAGGCAAGATAAAAGCAGAAAATAAACTCTTTAGCCGCTTAGAAAGGATTATCAAAGACTCCCTCTTTCCTCCATTTGAATACCGAAAAGGCAATCCCTACAAAGGGCTTTTGGCTTACCAAGAAGATGATGCGGGTGTGTTTTTTGGCAGGGAAAAAGAGAGAAGCGAACTTCTTAAAATTATGCTAGCGAAAAAAGCCAAAATCTATATCATTAAAGGCCATTCAGGTGTAGGTAAGTCATCATTTATGCGAGCTGGGATTTTGGCTTGGATGAGAAAGTTTGAAAAGGGATGGAGAGTATTTAGCGTTTATATGCCAGATCTTTATGATCCTCTTGGATCCTTTGCAGAGTATCTAGCTCTTAATACCAAGCAAGAGATAAATACAATTGCTCATCTTCTTGATGGTGAAGATATAGATAGGCTTGCTACTCTTATAAAAACCACTCCAGAACCTCTACTCATACCTATCGATCAAGCTGAGATTTTGGTATCAGATGAGAGTAATGAGGCTATGAAAAAAGTGCTGAGAATCTATTTGGGTTTAATAAAAAAAAGCTCAATCTTTGGGATGGTAACAATTAGAAACGATCTCTTTGATAAGTTGCAATACTACATAGATGATAAAATCAAAGAGGTTTTTGAGCTAAGAAGCATAGCGCACAATGAGATAGATAATATTATACGACTCCCTCTTCAAATCCCATCATATCGGATGAGAGGCTATATAATTGAGGATGAGTTTGTGCGAGCCGTCAAAGAAGACATCGACTATTCTGCCGATATGCTGCCACTGCTCTCAGCGCTTCTGGAAAAACTCTTTGATGAACACAAAGGCAAATTTACAAAAGAGATTTACCGCAAAGGAGATATTAAAAGCCATATTAACGATATGGCAGAAAGTATTGTAGAAGATATCACCAAAGAGCAGCGAAAAGCCCTCAAAGATTTTTTGCTTTTTCATTTGATTAGATATGTACAAGCTACCGATAGCTATATCCTAATCCAAGCCTCTTTGGAAGCAGTTCCTGATGAAATTCAAGATGTGATAGATGGGTTTGTTCAAAAAAGATTGCTCATAAAAGATAAAAAAAGTATCAAGATTGTGCATGAAAGCCTCTTGCGTCATTGGTCTAGGCTAGATAGCTGGGTGCAAGAAAATAAAGAGGCTTTGCATCTTTTAGAAGAGGTTGATAGATATTATGAAGTCTTTCTGCAAAAGTTGCAAGAAGACTCAAAAAACATTAATGACTATCTGCTACCAAAGTCAATCGTTAACGAGATAGAAACTACGCATAGAGATATTATAGAGATAAGCGATAAAAAAGAGTATATTCAGCAAAGTTTGAATTTTTATAAAAAAGAGCGGCTCAAAAGAAGAGGGTTTCTCGTAGGAAGTTTTGCTGCAATTTTTACATTTGCAGGATTTGGGTATATTCAGTATTTTAGAGCAAGAGAGCGGTTTGAGCTTGCAAGATACAATCTTGGATTGGTATATGCGCAAAGAACGGAACTGGATGCAAAAGATGCTGAACGAATCCTAGTCAATTTAAATGGATATAAAGCATTAAAACTAATGGATCCAAAATACGATACCCAGAGAATTAGAGACGATGTGAAAGCTTTGTTGTATTATGCGAGTATTTATTATGCACCTATAAAGATAGAAAAGATTGATAAGTTTCCAAAACGAAAAAGAGATATTGCGTTGACAAAATTCAAAAAGGAGATACTCGCCCATCTGAAAAAACAAGAACAAAATAAGATGCTCTCTTTTATGAATCAAATTGCCAATATTGCAGAATCGCCAGATAAGCAAAAACTTGCTGTTGCTTTCATGTCAGGAAATATAATTAT
Source organism: Nitratiruptor sp. (assembly GCA_015494595.1). Lineage (GTDB taxonomy): Bacteria > Campylobacterota > Campylobacteria > Campylobacterales > Nitratiruptoraceae > Nitratiruptor. The sequence continues at coordinate 6,358 of WGAX01000169.1, read as the reverse complement.
TTATGATCTGCAAAGTGAAAAAGCCTTAAAAATACAAACAAAAAATTTAAAAAGGCCCACAATAATAAAGTTTTTGTCAAATAAGAAAATTCTTTTCGATAATTTTGATACTATAAAAATTTGGGATATTGCAAAAAAAAGAGAGGAACGATTTTTTCAACACAAAAGCAGGATTTTAGATATTTCTATTCTTAATGGCAATAAAATTGTATCATCTTCATGGGATAGAACGGTAAAAATTTGGGATATTCGTAGTGGTAAATTGTTGCAAACCTTATCGTTTGCTCCATATGTGCCGGTAATGCTGCAAAATGCTCATAAAAATATAAATGTTTATTTAATACATCCTTACGAACCAACTAAAAAATTTTATGTTCTTTTAAAAAAGAAAAATGAAAAATTGTTGACTATTATTGAAAATTCACCTTTTGGGAATGTTCTATTTTTTCCAGATGGCCAAAAAATAGCTTCAGCTTCAGGCTCTACAATTAAAATTTGGAATAGTGATACGGGTTTAGAAATTGATACTTTTCATAATAGTTTTGATGTGTTTAGTTTAGCAAGTTCACATGATGGTGAGAAAATAGCCGCAGGTTGTGATGGAAATATGTTACGTTTAACAAACAATAGCTATTCAATTAAAATATGGGATATTGCAACGAAAAAATTATTAAAAACTTTAAGAGGACATAAAAATGCAGTGAGTAGTCTTGCATTCTCTATAGATGATAAGAAACTATTTTCCGCATCTTTTGATAAAACAATCAAAATATGGGATATTGAAAGTGGCAATTTAATAGATACACTGCAAGGACATACAAGAGAAGTTACCTGTGTAGTATGCTCTTCTGATGGTAAGAGGCTTGCTTCTAGCTCTTATGATGGAAATATTATCATTTGGGATATACAATCTAGAAAAGTTTTTAAAAAGATAAAAGCGCATAAAGATGAAATATATCGCATTAGTTTTTCTCCTGATGGTAAACTAATAGCTTCCGCATCTTCTGAAAAAAGTATAAAGGTTTGGGATACAAAAACAGGTAAATTGGTTAGAGTATTGAAAGGGCACAAAGATGGTGTTCTTAGTGTGGCTTTTTCAATGGATGGGAAAAAGATTATCTCTAGTTCTTCTGATGCTACAATTAAGATGTGGGATGTAGATAGTGGTGAATTGTTGCAAACTCTTATAGGACATAAAGGTTCTGTAGAGAGTGTTGCATTTTCTCCAGATGGTAAGAGAGTGGCATCCAAATGTTGGGCTGATAAGACAATTAGAGTATGGGATATCACAAAATTCGACGATCCTCACTTTATCGCTCAACAGATAAAAAAGTTTGAAAACTACCTGCACAATATGAAAGTCTAAACCACTCTTCCCCTTTTCCACTCTTTCCATTTTCAAAGCTATACAATCTCCTTACATCAAATGGTACAAAGGAGGTTGCTATGGTCAAGCAAGTAAAACTCAGCGAAATTGTCAAGCCAAATGTTGCAAAGGTATTGGTAGAGGATCGTAAAAATAATGTAGTTGAGATTGTTAGCAGAGAAGATATGAATAAAAAGCGTGTAGATCCAAAAAATACGACTGTTATTCCCTATCAAGAAGATCTTATAGATGGTGCTCCTATTGCTGAGGCCTATTTTGTAAGGGAGTTTCCATTAATGCAGCAGTTTTTTCAAGATAGAGGGATAGATCCAGTAGTCAAATATGACTTTGGCACTCCTGGAGAGTATTGGATGGAGATAGATTTCCCACTGCCAAGTGTTGGTTATTTCAAAAAGGACGGAAAAGTCATAAAGCATAAGTATCCGAATACCACAGAGCCTTTGATTATTGTACTCAATGGCTATCCAGACTATCCTCCAGTTGGATTTTTTATTGAGAAACGAAGTCCCAATTTGGAGATTTTTCAAGAGGTCTTTAAAAACCACCTTTTAGATAGAGCATATTTTGTGGATGATAAGGTGGTAGAGTTTTTCAAAGATAATTGGTATTGGATTTGCTTTCATTATCAAGATAATAGTTGGAGCTATGATCGATACGATATTACAAATGGAGACAATCTCACAAGCTATCTCTATGCCATCTACTATAAGCTAGTGGGTATTGAGGGAGTTAGCCATGAGTAAGACAGTTATCAAATTTCCTCATAAAGTCTATACGGCACTAAGAGAATATCTTTTGGAAGATAAAAATGAAAAGCATGCATTTATCTTTGGAACATGTGTAAAAACTAAAGATGGCATAGTTGTATTGGCTCAGAAGGTAGTAGGCTTTAGGCAAGAGGATATAGAGGTCTCGCCGACTAGAGTAAAAATAGATAGAGAGCTTGTAACGCATCTTTTTGAGAAGTTTGTGGAGTCTGGGGCGGATGTGCTGATTAGCTGCCATTCGCACCCTTTTGATTATGGGAATGTTGCTTTTTCTCATATTGATGATGAAAATGATCGCAATCTTTTTGAATATTTTGAAAAAGAGATCAAAAAACATAAAAAAGATGCTCTGATGTATACAATGGTTTTTGGTCAAAAGAGCATCGCAGCTAGAGGCTTTGAGGGAGGGGAGTTTTTTGCTGTAGAAAAGATTGTGCATCTAACCTATCCAATAGAGTACATCTATCCAACCAATGCAAGGAGAAGCGCTAAAAATATCAGAGAACTCTATCATCGCCAAGTTTTGGCATTTGGCGAGGAGGCGCAGGAGATTTTTTCTAATCTCAAAGTCTCTCTCATAGGTGCTGGGGGCACGGGATCGATTCTGGCTGAAGCGCTGGTGCGCTTGGGCGTGCGAGAGCTATGCATAGTTGATCATGACAAAGTAGAAGAGAGCAATCTCAATAGATGGCAAGGGGGTGGATATGATGATATTGGCAGATACAAAGTAGAAGTATTGCAAGAGCGTATCAAGCGGATAAGAAAAGATCTTACCATTATGACTTTTACAAAAGCGCTATTTGATAAGGAGGTGATCGATCATATCAAAGATAGCGATGTGATTATAGGGGCGGTGGACAGCGATAGCGCAAGGTTTTTGCTCAATCGCATCGCTCTATGCTATCTCATTCCCTATCTTGACTGCTCAAGCGGCATTATCGTCAAAGATGGTGCTATACAAAGGCTTGCAAGCAGAAATGTTGTAGTGATTCCGGGATTTACGGAGTGCTTTAACTGCAATGATTTTTTTTATGATCGAACAAAAATCAATTATGAATTTCATAGTTACCTTAAAAAAGAGGCAAAGCGCAGGAAATATATCCAAGGCGCAGATGTCAAGTCTCCTTCAGTTTATGCTCTCAATATGCTCAGTGTCTCTACGCTCTTGCTGGAGTTTATGAATCTCTTTACAGGATACAAGGAGCAGCTCTACTGGAATGTATTGGTAGATTTCATGAATATGACGGAAGAGATTCCAAGGGCTTATGGGTATCAAGCGCCGTCTCTAAGGTGTATCGATTGTAATGATAGGCTGGCAAGAGGAGATGAAGAGCGGGTTTGGGAGCTTTTTGCCCCAGAGGTAGTATAAGGAAGTGTCATGGGATTTGAAAATATCAGACGACGCTATGATGATAGCCAAAGTCAGCAATACAACTCTTCTACACAAGAGAGTCCGTCTCTTGCGAGGGACGCGTTGAGTCTCGTTGTGCAAGGTTTATTATGGGCTTATGTTTTTGTTGTAGAGACATTTAAGCTTGTATTGGATATTGTAGAAGAGTTTTTGGATTACCCTTGGAGATTTTTAAAATATAGCTATGTAGGGGGAGGATTTTTTTATGCCCTTTTGCAGTTTGCACCAAAGATAGAGGAGTTGTTTTCTCATTTTTCTGTTGGCGATCTGTTTAGTTTGGCTTTTGGCATTGCTTTTTTGAGTGTGTTATGGTTTATTGATCTTATAACGCAGGTGCAAATACCATGGATAGTCTACGTAATGGCGGTCTTGGCTGGTTATTGTTGGCAAAAGAGAAGCTACACAAAACCTCCAATTGTTTTTTGGATATGGAGTGGCGTAGTATTATTTATCTATATTCTATTTTTTATGAAATTTATCTAGGAGAAAACGATGCAAAAGGAGGTGAAAGTAGGCATAGCGTCTTTAAGAGGCAGCTATGATGATCTATTGCAAGAGTTATTGAAACTCAAAAAGCAATATCAAAATATTGTAGTCTATACAACGCTTTTAGACAAAAAAGAGCAAGAGTTAGCATTTGCGGCACTTGAATTGGGGATACCGTATTGGGTGTTTGTCGCTAACAAAGAGTTTAAAAGAAATGTTTCTAAAAGGGGTTCTGGGAGGTTCTGGTGGCTGTATGTTCGTGCAAAAAATGTAAAAAGATTACAAAACGGGATGTCCAAAGCAACAACTTTGCAAAAGAGAGTAATAAAAATGTGTGACATTGTATTAAGGATTTAGTTTTGTTTGTATATAATGTTGCTACTTTTAGCAAAGGAATGGCAATGCCTAATGCAACTTTTGAGTATGAAAGAAACGATACATATTTGGATAGAAGAAAATTGAAAGCTATGATTCTAAAAGAGCCTTATAAATATGTTGACCCTTTGCTCTTTGCTAATATTTTTCCAAAGGAAGTTGTGAAATATGAAGAGAAGGAGCTTCAGAAGAAAATAGATGAGTATTGCAAAAATAGCTCTTTTCAGGAGTTAGAAAAGATCAAAAATGAAAGCAAACGCAAAAAAGAAAAGAGAAAAATTTTGAGAAATATTCTATTTTCTCTTATACCTGTAGAAGAAATAATTTCGGAAGAGTTGACAAAAACTTATCAAAATGCAAAAGCAAAATATATTTCGTTGTCAGAAAAAGAGCAGAGTAGTTTTATGTATGATTATGGAGAAAAGTTTCGGGAAAGTTTTTTTGCAAATGTAAAAACAAGAGTATTTCAAGCTCTTGAATCAAAAAAACTTTGTAAAAACTTTGATGTAGAGCAAATAGTGCAAGATATTCTTTACATGGGTAAATCAGCAGTATACGAATGGCAAAAAGAAGGTGTTGATAAAAACGGTAATGATTATGAATATAAAAGCATATCATCACCTAAGAAGAAGATTATTAGTGATCATTTTGGTTACAAGATCGAAATCTGGAATGATATTAACGAAGATGATATAAACAAGATTGCTAATAAATTGTATGCATATAAAGAGGAAGATATTTTTTCAAATATTGATACTTTGTTTGGTTATGAAAATAGTGAAGAGCTTTTTCAATCAAAAGAGATTTCATATATTGATGATCCAAAAGATGCCTATGATTACTATGTCAATGCTTTATATTTTCGTCAAAAAAGTGAGTACAAAAATGCTCTTGAAGCAATAGAGCAAGCTCTTAAATGTGATGATATGTTTGTATATAGATACTACAAAGAACTTCTCCATCAAAAAGCCATTTTATTATCTACTGATGCTATAGGAGAATTTCAAGAGGCTCTTAAAGTTTTAAAATTACTTCATTATACTATGCAATATTCACAAAAAGTACCAGAAATCATAACTTTAATGGGATCCAACTATAAACGCATAGCTTTAATTGATAAGAACGGAAACTATAAAAAAGAGTTGAATGAACAGGATAAAAACAACTTATTATCTGCTCTACAGTTTTACCAAATTTCCTTTCGATACCGTGAAGAGATGAATGAAAGAGAGCGTTTTTACGATTTGCTCAATATTCTGTATTTAATTAAGATGATGGCTTATTTAGAAAATGAAGAGTTTTTCAAAGAAGACTTTTTTGCAACATATGGCCATTTTAATATTAAAGATTCTTCTGTGGATAAGAATAATTGGTGGGAATTAATAAGTTTTATAGAGTATAAAATCTTATTATGCGAAATTTCAAAAGATAAAATTAAAGAGCAATTAGAAGGATATTTTAAGGGAGATATAGACAATATAAATCCAGATTTTATCACAATTACTTTGCGTCAAGTTAAATTATATTTAACTGTTGTAAAAAATATAGACAACGAAGCTGCAAAAACTGATTGTTCAATTGAGTTGTTTGAGTTTTTAGTTGAATATCTAAAAGATGTATTATTTAGAAAATATAATAATGGAAACAATTAAAATATTTATCTCCTCACCTAGTGACGTAAAAGCAGAAAGAGAAGTAGCAAAAGAAGTTATTGAAGGCCTTAAGGTAGAGTTTGAAGAAGAGATAGCGTTTGACGTCTATTTATATGAAGAGCATCATCAAACTGCCAATAGAGGAGATTTCCAAGCTCAAATAGACCACGATTTAGAATCAAGCGATATTGCTATCTTTATTATTTGGAGTAGACTAGGCTCTTCCATGTCCTCATACATAGGGCCTCTATCTGGCAAAAAGGGTGTTACTGGCACGGAG
>WGAX01000168.1 GCA_015494595.1 Nitratiruptor sp. | reverse complement strand
TTTTTTAAGATTTTGCGAATTTTTGGAGCATCTTCATCAATTACAGCACTCATTGCATTTGCTGGCTTTTTTGGAAAAAGTTGCAGTCCAAGAGCCTCCAATGCTACACGCGTAGCAGTTGCTCGCCTGTCAGTTTGATCGAAAATCTCCTCAATCCCTATCTCTTTAAGCATAATATGCAAAATTTCTCTTAATCCAATGATCAATGTAGTTGCCGCAGTATAGGTAGTAGTACCCTCTCTTTGCTTTTTTAGCTCTACAGCCAAATTGAAATAAAATCCTGCGCCATCTCCTATTTTTTGCAGTGCAAAAGAGCTTAATCCAATCATAGCAAGCCCTGGAGGTAGCATTAAAGCTTTTTGGCTTCCAGCAATAAGTGCATCAATATTGGTTATATCAATTGGCTCTACACCAACAGCAGTAATTCCATCAGCTACTATACAAATATCTGGATTTATCGCCTTAATAGTTGCTGCAATATCCTCTACAGGGTGGCGAAGCCCGCCGCTACTCTCACAAATTTGGATAAAAAATGCATCAATATCGGGATGCTGCTTCAAGGCTTCTTCTATATCATCAATTTGTGCAGGCGTATCCCAAGGATAGTTAAGCTCTACAACCTCCTTGCCAAAAGCTTTGGCAATTTTGCTAAAACGCTCTCCAAATTTTCCCGCATTGACTACCAAAGCTTTTCTTTTGCATAAATTGGTTACGCACGCTTCCATTGCTCCGGTACCAGTAGAGGCTAGCATAACCACATCTTTCATCTTCATAAGCTCCAATAAAAGCTCTCTAGCCTCCAAAAAAATCTTGCTAAATTCTGGTGTTCGATGATGGATCGTAGGAAGTGCCATAACTTGACGCACACGCTCAGGCACAGGCGTTGGTCCTGGAGTAAAAAGCAGCATAAAGTATCCTTTTGCTTTGAGTAAATTGAAGATAGTATAACAAAAGAAGGATTAAAAGCAGCTAAGCATCCCCCGTAGGGGAGAGAGGATTATTTAATAGCAATTTTCTTGGTATTAGTTTTTTGCTCAATTTTCGGAATCACAATATGAAGTACCCCATCTTCTGTTTTAGCTTCTATTTTATCCACATCAGCATCGCTTGGAAGAGTGAATCTTCTCTCAAATTTTCCAAAGAAGCTCTCTACTCTCTTATACCCTTTATCATTCTCCTCTTTTTTGAATTTGCGCTCACCAGAAATAACAAGCATATTGTCTTGGACTTCTATATTAATATCCTCTTTTTTGATGCCTGGCAAATCAATCTCTAAATAGTAAGCTTTCTCATCCTCTTTCTCATTGACTGCAGGCATCCAGATAGTCTCAGCTTTTGAGGCTTGAGGCAACTTATTTTCAAATTCAAGCATTGAAGAGATTCTCTTTTCAATATCGCGAAGCTCTTTGAATGGATCTATCACCATTGGAATCATTGTCCACCTCCTTTTTAATTTTTTGTAATTATATCACTTTAGTCCAAGTATGTCAAGTTTTTTGTTTAAAAAATCCTCAAATAAAATAATCTAACAATAATTCACTCAACTACAGCAACAAAAACTCTCTATTGAGAGAGTCTAATAATTTTAAAGCCATCTCCCCCATTTGCAACAAATCCCAACTTACCATCGCTACTAATTTTTAAATCCTCTGCAGGATATGGAAGATAGATTGTTTTCAAATAGCAAGGATCATCTTTTTGAGTTATATCATACACATCAATAGAGGCAACCTCATTAACAGCATAGAGACGATGATGAGCATAATCTATAACTACTTTACACATTTCGTGAGAATTTTCTACAGTTTTAAGAAGCGCATTTTTTACAGCATCAATAACATAAATCTTCGTACTGCTATAAGCAGAAGCATACAGTACACTATTATCTTCAGAAGAGACTAAACTATTAAGTCCCATAACAGCAACTCTTTTTATAAATTTTGGCAAACAGGGATATTGCAAATCATATATTAAAACACCTTGCGCACTATCTACTACATAGAGTCTATTATTATGGACAAAAATCGCAGAAATTTGCCCCGCAATCTTTTGCGTTATAGGAAAATTTGGATCAGAGACATCAACCACATAGAGTTGACGCAAACCATCTAAAGCATAAAGAGACTTTTTATTAGGGGAGAGTGTAAGGGCTACAATCTCTTGAGCTTGGGGCAGTGCAATATCTCGTACAAGATATAAACTATTTGTATTAAGTATAGCAACCGTACTGCCATTAGTAGCATATAAACGGCTATGCCCTCCATCTAACACAAGATCCATAGCTTTTTTTATTGCTCCATTGCGTGCATAAAGCTGTGGATGATAGAGATTTACACCCTCTATATCCAGTGCCAAAACTCCACCATCTCCATCTGCAATATAGGCTCTATACCCTTCACTCACCGCAACACTCCAGCTAAATCCGGGTGTATCATAGGAGCCAA
>WGAX01000167.1 GCA_015494595.1 Nitratiruptor sp. | reverse complement strand
TGCCAAAATCATCTGTTTTAAAGACTTCCCCAAGGACTGCCGGGAAAAAGTAGAATAAAAACATTGCAACAAGCAGTAGTAAAAGCCCTATAAATCCACTACCACTAAGCATTCCCATCACCTGTGCTTGCATCATAGCACCATTTTCCAACTGCTTAAAATCCACACTAGCGCTAATTACTAATCCCATTAAAAAGAAAAAAACAAGTACTATCAAAAAGAGTGCCAAAAAGGCTCCTGCAGCCGTTTGCAAATAGGCTGTGAGCAGATCGCCTATGCGGCTTTGTGCAGCACTCTCTTCAATCTCTTCTAATGAATTTGCCTCCATTACCACCCTGCCAAAGTAGATCTGCACTGCAAGACTTAAGATTGAGTAAGCAAAAATAAATAAAAGCCCAATAATTGGCAACATTCCTAACAGATTACACACTATAAGGATCGCAATTACTCCAAAATGCAAAGCATAATTACCCTTAAAAAAGCTCCAACTAGCCTCTATTGCCATCTTGTTAGTAGGTGCTAACATAAGTGCTCCTTTTTCTTTGATTGTAGCATATTAGCAGCCACTTTTTTTGATACTTTGTGCTTTTCTTACAGGAAAGCGCTGCTCATTTTTTGCAATCTTTTTCTTTGAAGCCTGATAAAGATCAATATCCATCACACTGGCAAGACGCAGCAGATAGTGCAGCACATCTGCCATCTCTTCGCCAATCTGCTCCTTTTCTTCCTGGCTAAACTCATCTGGCTCCTTATCGCACCACTGAAAATGCTCCATCAACTCCGCAGCTTCAATCGCTACACTCATTGCCAAATTTTTGGGGCGATGATACTTTTGCCAATCTCTTTTTGCAATAAACTGATCTAATAGTTTTTGCAACTCATACAGACTCCCCGAAGTATTCATCAGCTCTCTCCTTAAGTTTTTTGTAAATTTTAAAAAAATCGGTACTATAGACACGGGTTTGTCCAATAGTAGTGATAAAATTGGTATCTCTTTGCCATCTGGGTACCAGATGCATATGGATATGCTCAGCTATCCCAGCCCCTGCAGCAGCGCCCAGGTTCATTCCGATATTTACCCCCTCGGCTCTGAGCACATCTTTTAAAAGCTTTACCCCCTTTTTGGTAAGAGTACTCATCTCATGCCAAGTTTCTAAGGGTAGATTTTCCAAGTTATCAATATGCTCATAAGGGATAACCATAAAATGCCCTGGTGAGTAGGGGTACTTGTTCATAATAGCAAAAGAGTATCTTGCTCTATACAAGATCCCAAGCTTTTCATCTTCATCTTTATGATCTCTTGCATAGCAAAATACACACCCATCAATTCTTTCACCCGTTACATATTCGCTTCGCCACGGCGCATACAGTAGATCAAACATCAAAACACCTTTATCAGTTGAGGAAAAAAGTAGATAATAACCAGCACCACCACCTGCAATACAATAAATGGCACTACACCTTTATAAATATCCGTTGTAGATACAAGCTTTGCAGCACTTCCTTTAAGATAAAAGAGAGCAAAGCCAAAAGGAGGCGTAAGAAAGGAGGCTTGCAGGTTAAGCGCTACCAAAATCCCAAACCAAATTGGATCAATCCCAAAGCTTTTGATTACCGGCACAAAAAGGGGAATCACCACAAAGCAGATCTCTACAAAGTCGATAAAAAATCCCAACAAAAATATAGAGAGCATTGCAATTGCTATGAAAAGAGTGGGCGAGCCGATTTGGTGTGCAAAGAAGTTGTGCACAAGCTCCTCACCCCCAATCTCGTTAAATACCAGACTAAAAGCAGTTGCACCTATGAGAATTGTAAAAATCATAGCTGAGAGCTTTACTGTCTCCAGTCCCACATACTTTAGCATCGAAAAATTAAAGCGCCTTTTAACAAGTGCTAGCACCATCGCTCCCACTACACCCATAGCAGCAGATTCAGTAGGTGTCGTAATACCTGCAAAAATAGATCCCAAAACTGCAATAATAAGCAACAAAGATGGCAGCAGAGATTGAAGAGTTTGCAAAAAGCTAATGTTTTTGTCCAGCTTTATTGGCGGTGCAACCTCTGGCTTAATAAGGGCAAAAATAAGAATATAGGTAATATAGAAGGCTACCAGCAACAGTCCCGGTACCACTGCACTTTTAAACAGATCCCCCACACTCACACTTAGCACATCACCTAGCACTATCAAGACAATGGATGGAGGAATAATTTGCCCTAGAGTCCCACTAGCTGCAATGGTACCGCTAGCTAGGGCTTTATCATACCCATAGCGTATCATCACAGGAAGGGTTATAATGCTCATCATCACTACACTTGCCCCAACAATGCCAGTAGCTGCAGCCAAAATTGCCCCCACCACCACTACACCAACTGCTAAACCTCCTCGAATCTCTCCAAAAAGAGCTCCCAGATTCTCTAGCAGGTCTCTTGCCATATCGCTTTTTTCTAAGATTAGCCCCATTAATATAAACAGAGGCACCGCCATGAGAGTAAAGTTTTGCATAATGCCATAGATTCTCATAGGAAAAAGGTTGAAAAGATCGACACTTAAATCAAAATCAACCACAGTAAACACAATTGCCACCACCCCAAACACAAAAGCCACTCTAAAGCCCAGCATTAAAAGAGTCAAGGACAATATAAACATCAAGATTGCCGGATGCACTACAAAGTATGCCTCGCTCCAGGCAAAAAAGGTAATTACTCCTAAAAGCGCTGCTACAATAGTTGCTACTTTTTTCAAAGAGATTTTTGGTGCCAGCTTTATCATCTCACTTACTGCCTGCAAGCCAAGAAGCAATCCAAAAAACAAGATCATAGCCTTAATAATCCAGCGATAGGGCAACCCTCCCGGATCGCTTGAAGCCTCATTTTGTGCAAAACTTTGCCACACAAAATCGCTGCCATAGTAAAGAATAAGCCCGGAAAATGGCAAAATAAGCACTAAATTATCCAAAAAATCAATAAGC
>WGAX01000166.1 GCA_015494595.1 Nitratiruptor sp. | reverse complement strand
GATAAGGGCTATGAAAAATGTAAGAGTAATTACACGGAGGGTAAATCTTTTTGAGATTCTGCTTCTCAATATTCTTAAAGCTCTTGCTCTTATATCTCTTTTTCTCATTTTCTTCACTTTGCGCAAAGAGCTGGAGCTACACCAAGATACCTCTTCTTAATTTTTTGATATGTACCATCCTTTTTCATCTGCTCAATTACCTGATTGAACTTCTCTATAATATTCACATAGGGAGAGTCTCTTCTAATAAGAAGACTAAAGGGAAGTGCTGTAAAAGGAGGAGCTATAGCAATAATCTCTTGATACCCTTTTTGCAAGGCTCCCCCCTCCTGCTGCCTCTTTAAAAGCTTATTATAGGCGTTAAGATCAAATATCATATATAGATCAGCCCTCCCTTTTGCCAAAAGATTAAAAGCGCTATCAACCGTTGGCACCCATACTACATTTTTAATACCGTGTTTTTTAAACTGCTCTTTTGACCAGCCAGAGCCCATCGTCTCTACAACCACAAAATCTCTCATATCATCAAAGGAGTTGATTTTAAGCATTTTACAGGCTTTAGGGTTATCTCTGCGAAAAAAGATGGTCTCTTTAATATACCAGATAGGCTTGGAGGCTACCATAAATTTTTGCCGCTCTTTAGTATAGATTGTAACCATTCCATCAGCTTTGCCCTCTTTTACCAGCTTTTGAGCCCTCTTCCAAGGATATACCCCCTTTTTTAGAGGAATCCCTAAGCGCTTAAAAGCTTCTGTTAAAATATCATTAAAAATACCAGCAGGTCTCCCATTCGCACCTCTATAGATAGCAGGACAGTAATCCTCATCATCTGCCCATATAAAGGGACGCTCTTGGGCAAAAAGAGCGCCAACTACCAATAAAAACACCAAAACCACTCTTACTACTCCCATCAGCTTCCTTTCAAAACCTTTGCAATCTGCTCAATCGCCTCTTTTGCTCCCATTGCAAGCTCTATATCTGCACCTTCAGGCTCACGGGGGTTAACACGAATAAGCGGCGCATTAAATCTTCTTGCTACAAATTCGCTCATCATCCTCACAGTAGGCACGGCTGTGCCTGCACCAAACTCAATCACTACCAAATTTTTGGCTCTATTCAAAAAGCTCTCAAAATGCTCTCTTTGCCTCTTTTGGCGCTTGCTAATCCAGCCAAAATCTCCAAACATCAAAATATTTGGCCTTGCAACCGCCCCGCAATCAGGGCAATGGGGAAGAGGCTCCTTGGCTAGGAAGCGCTGCATATCAATCTCTACTTTTGCATTATCGGCACTCCAAATTCTTTCATTACAAGGCTGACTACACTGCAGATAGTGGATAGAGCCGTGCACCTCTTCGATCTTTCTCTCATCAAATCCAGCCTTTTGAAACTGCCCATCTACGTTGGAAGTAAAGACGAAGTAGTCCTTTTTACTCTTTGCAATCTCAAGTAGCTTATAAAACCCCTCATGTGGCCTAGTATCTCTATAAAGATGCAGCCTATGCCCATAAAACGCCCAGGCAAGGCGGGGGTTTTCAAAAAACCATCGTGGATTTGCCAGCTCCTCAAACCTCAGCCCCAACATCTTTGCCACAGGATAGGCTCTCCAAAAACCCTCTGCCCCTCTGAAATCTGGTAACCCACTATCCACTCCCATACCAGCCCCGGCAGTGATGAGCAAATAGTCTGCTCTCTTAATGGTATCTATCGCTTTTTGGATCATTTACTATCCTTTGCTATATTCAAACTATGGAAAGAAAAGATATTATTACGGCTATTATAATCTTTGTAGGCTTAAGTATCGCGGTGATGATAGGAAGATTTGTAGCGTTTGCAACGGCCGGAAATTAACCAAATTTCCCGGTAATATACTCTTCTGAGAGCTTGACTTTTGGATTGATAAAAAACTCTTCCGTCTCTCCTAGCTCTATAAACTTGCCCAAATACATAAAATCGGTATAATCGCTCACCCTTGTGACTTGCTGCATATTGTGGGTAAAGCCCTCCAGATCGAACTTCTCCAGATCCTCTCCCACCTCTTTGGCAGGCTCTAGGACTTGATCGCCTAGCTTGTCATAAAAGCTATCGAGGCCCTCGGATTTGAGCAGATGGTAGACCCCTTGGCATCCTTTGCAGCAAAAGTAGCGCTTTTGCCCATCGATTGTCTCTTCTATCATCACATCTTTGTCGAATTCCAGCCTACAATGATCACACTTTACTTTAGACAAAAGACCCCTTTGCTTCGATTTTTGTATATTTGGTGATATGGCGCTACCAAGCCATGCATAGCGATGTAGACACCCCTTTGACCAAGCAGCCTCGCCGCTGCAATGGCAAGTGTCAGGTTGGCGCTAGCTTCTGTTGGATCGATGCTAAAAGGCACCATCGCCCCAGTTAACACCACCAGTTTATCATCGAGATGTTTGGCCAAAAACTTAGCACTCAGATCCATCGTATCGGTCCCGTGGACGATCACCACAGGGCCGTCTGTGTTTCGCACAGCCTCCAAAAGCTCACGGCGATCGCTATCGGTAAATTCCAAGCTATCTTTATAGATAAGACCTCGCACCTTTATAT
>WGAX01000165.1 GCA_015494595.1 Nitratiruptor sp. | reverse complement strand
AGCAGCCATACTACAAGTGCATTAATGTGCACGATTCTGTTGATCGAAAAATCCAAAATGCCAAACAAAAAGTCTGGATACAAAAATTGAATAGCAGCCAATAACCCAAAAAGCAACTGCGCACCAAAGAGTACTACTGCTACAAAAAAGTACTTGAGCGCTAGCTTTTGTCCTTCATATAGTCTACTTCCTTGCATCTACCGCTCCTTTGATTTTTCCAAAATTTCTTGGGAAACCGTTTGTATCAATTGCAGACATAAATTTCAAATATGCCACAACCGCTTTTGCTTCATCTTTAGTAATGCCTAAATTTGGCATCTTTCTTTCGTGCATAGCCATTTTGGGTGGATTTTGCAAAAATGCAGCCATTGCATACTCTTTGCCACCATAGGCAGGTGCCAAAGTATTCCAAGTTGGATCAAGCCAAGCTTTTGTTAAATCCGGAGCATAATATGCACCATTTCCAAGAAGTGTATGGCAATCCATACAGTTTTTTGCCTGAATTGTAAGCTTTCCTCTATGAATCAAAGCCTTTGCCTCTTTTTCAGAGTAATCATCTCTTCCAAAAAACTTCTCTTTTACCTCATATTTGGAGTTGCCATTGGCATCCATTCCACCAATAATTGGTACTTCGTGTCCTCTTTTTCTATTGAGCTGGTAGTCAATTTTGTAGTTGATTACTACCGGCGAAGGGATACGCTTGGTAACTTTGTTTTGAATATCCTTTGCCGTTCCCATTGTCATCTGAGACATAGTATCCATCGTCAATAGTATCAGCAATACAGCCGATACACCTGTTACCCATGTAGCCGATCTGCGCCAGAAGCGATTGGAGCTCCAGACTGAGGGCTTTTTGTCCATAATTCCTCCTTTTAAGATTTAGTTGCTATGCTCATATCTGGTATGCACTTTTTCCAGCAAAAAGTAGACAATATGCGGAAACACCAGATAGCCAAACATAGCACCAATAAGCACCTTCTGGGTATAAGGCTCTACTCTAAGCAGCTCACCAAGATAGTAGATAGAAGCTACAAGCGCCAGCCAAGAGAGATAGGCAAAAACCATAAAATACCTCTTTACCAATCTAAGTTTGACAAGCGTAAAAAAACCGGCATACATCATCCCAAAGAGAATGACGGCTGCAGAGATCACAAAGATTGGTAAAAAGTCTTTATTGGGAATATCCCGTATAAAGAACTCCATCCTATCTCCTTAAGCTTCAAATTACTGTTTTATTTTATAGAGATTTTCAAGCTATGTGTTTGATATTAATCAAATGCCACTTTTTTGCCATTTAATTCAAGATAATTTAACTACATTATTACTATAATTTTTAATAAAAACAAAAAAGGATAATATGATTGATATGGAGACTATACAAAATTTCTATCTATTTGACACACTGCCTCCTAAAAAGCTTAAACGACTTAAAGAGATCTCAAAAGTCAAGGAGTTTAAAAAGGGAAGCATTGCCTTTTATGAAGGGGAGAGAAGCGAGCACTTAATGCTTCTTACAAAAGGAATTTTGCAAATTTATAAAACTGATCATAAAGGTAATAAAATTGTTTTGCATGTCTTTTATCCCTACTCCTTGATTGCAGAGATTGTCAATTTTGAAAATATGCCCTATCCTGCAACAGGAGAGTTTTTGACAGATGGAAAAGTTATCTTAATTGATTACAAAATTTTTGAAAAAGAGTTTTTAAAAAATCCAGAAATTGCTTTTACAATTATTAAATCTTTAACTAATAAAATTCGGTATTTGGAGCATGTTATTACCAACGATTTAGTACTCAGCTCCACTGCACGGGTAGCCAAATTTATCTATGAGCACGAATATGAGTTTCTTCATCTTAAAAAAAATGAGATCGCTACTCTTCTTAATATCACTCCTGAAACACTCTCTCGCATTATTACAAAATTTAAAAAGTTAAAAATATTGGAAAAAGAGAAAAATCAGTACAGAGTAGTCAATAAGGAGGGCTTACGCCCCTTTTTTGAATAGAGAGCAGCACAAAGGAAGAGTGGATGAAACTGGCAAAATTGTGCTGCTCTCTATTCCCCCTTACGGGGGAAAAAAGATTAAAGTTTTGCAGAAAATTTATAATCTAGTTGGATCCAATATTTGGTTACATCTTTTTTATTGAAGCTTGCATCCCCCTCACTATAGTCTGCATATTTAAGAAGAAGTCCCAAGCCTTTTAAAAGTTTTACTTTGTATGCTATATCGATTTCATCACCTAGATCATCATCTCCTGCTGCATTCTTTTTATCAGATGAGAAGTTGTGATAAATTCCTACAATTTTGCCATACTCTCCAAAATTATATCCGAGTTTTACAGAGAGATCTTCCAAACCTTCATTTGGTGTTTTCAAAAAGACATCAGCCCAACCATTCATCGCATGGAGTGTTGCAAGTGGTGTCCAGAACGCAAAATCTCCATCACCTTTATCACTTAACACCTCATAGCCAACCCCTGCAATAAAGCCGTTATAAACACCAGAAAGGTTTATATTGTAGTAATCTGCATCTTGACTACGATTTGGACTATAGAGAGGATCATCGCTATCATCAAGACTTGGATCATTTTGTACAGCATACTCTGCTGCATATTTCAATTTAAGATCATTTAAATTAAATGTACCGGTAAGTCTAAGACCAATATGATCAGCAAAGTTTTCAATCATATAGTCATATGCAGTTACTGTAAGCTCAGGCATAACTTTATATGACGCATGTAAAAGTACACTGCCAGTAGTTAAATGTTTTTTAAGTGGACCATTTCCATCACCTGCAAAAATTCTATTAACATTCCATACATATGCACCTAAAAGATTTAGGTTTTCAATACCATTGTATATTACAGCAGCAAGATCATAGGTTTGTGGCATCTGTCTCCAGCCAACATTACCGATAAATCTTGCATTATCAAGTACAACCATCTTTCTACCAGCTAGTACTGTAAAACCGCTTGCTGAGTAGCTCATATTTGCTTGTGTAACACGAGTTTGTGCTGGATCTGCTACTACCGGATATTGTGTTTTACCAATTGAAGGTGCATTATAATCATCTACAAGATCTGTTACATTCATCACTTGCAATTGCGCTGCCAAACCATCTACACCAAAAAGATTAGCATTTAATCCTAAAGCTGTTCTTACTGTTAAAGCTTTAGCCTCTTCTGGTTTACCATCTTGATCGACATACTCATATCTTGGACGAATTTCTAAACTTACTTTAGGATTGGAAATGATATTTTCCAGCCCTCCTGCGCTCGCAGTAGTTGCAACAGCTCCTACAAGCACCATTGCAGATACTAAACTTAAACTAATCTTTTTCATCATTACTCCTTTAATAAAGTTAAGATTCAACTCTTTTTTTATGGAGAATCATTAACTTCTTATTATTAGCATAATATAGAAAAATTATATAATATTTCCTTGATTAAAATCAAGAGTCTATTTTTTCAATTAATAATTTAATAAGTTTTTCTGGCTCTACCCCTTTATCGCTAGCTATTTGCAAAATCTTCTCATACAACTCTGCTTCAATATAGCTTACCGCCCTTACCTGCTCACCTGCCTCTTTTCTCATAGTATCATAGAGACGCTGCATCTGGACTCTTTTCTCTTTTGGCACCCAGCTACGCATCGATTTATACTCTACCAGTTTGCCATCTTTGTAGACTCCGCTTACTTCAGCATAAACCCAGTAGTAGCCTCTATCTTTTCGAAGATTTTTCACATAACCGCTCCAGATTTTACCAGCTTGAATCGTATCCCACAGCTCTTTAAACACTGCTTTTGGCATATCGGGATGGCGCAAGATATTGTGAGGCTTACCAATAAGCTCATCAGGCTCATAACCGCTAATATGGGCAAAGGTCTCATTGGCATAGGTAATTATGCCTTTGAGATCGGTGCGTGAAATGATAAGCTCATCTTTTGGCACCTCAGTTTCAATAAACATATCCCAACTTATATCCATTCTCTACCCTTATATATACTTCTTCTTCAAATCTCCATGATAGACAATCTTTTCTGCTGGCACATCCTTTTCCAAAATCTCAGGCACCGACTCTTGCATATCGAGATCTTCTCTTAAAGCTTCCAACTCCTCTTCGCTATAGGAGTAGATCAAATCTGCACTTAAAACTCCCTCTAAAAATTGCAAAGTCTTAAGCTTATCAATCTCTTCTGCGGTATCTTTTCCCTCAATTGTTACAACAATATATCCACTTTTATCCACGATATGAATATCGCACACATTTGCCTCTTCTACTCTCTGTTTTACATCCTCTAAATCTTTTGGATTACATCTAATCACACAACTACTCAGTGTCATGGCAACCTCCATAATAAAATTTCTCCCGTCTCACTTCCAGTAAGCAGCGTTTTACTATCTATAAATCTTACTACATTGATAATATTTTTATGTCCTATAAGTTTATGGCGCACATCCAACGAGTTACTATCGGCAACTTTGAGGATATACTTCTCATTATCCCCATATACCACATACTTTTTATCGGGACTAATACCTACTACATAGATAAAAAAGTCCGGATTGGTATAGGTTTTTGGCTTGCCTCCTTGCAGGCTATAAAGAGCCAGTTTTTTATCTGCCCTACTACCTGCACCAATCAAAGGAGCAGCAATAGCAAGAGATAAAATTTTATCTTTATTGACATCTTTAAAAAGCTTTACTCTTTGCAAGGTTTGGGGATCAACCACAATCACCTCTCCCCCCTCATCTCCAACTACTACAAACCTTCTGCTTTTATCTATTGCCATTGCAGAGTAAAAATACTCCCCAGCCTTTGCCTTTTTGAGAATTTTTCCAGCTTGTAAATCATATAATACTACTTCATCACTCATAAGCACTAAAATAGCCCTCTGTTGATCCACAAACTTAGCAGCTTTTGCATAGAGCATCAAAGATTTGTCCAAAACTTTTTTTGTTTGATTATTTTCATGAATGAAAAGCTCAGCATATCCATCTTCTGCTTGAGCCAAAAAGAGAATTTTATCACCCATTACATCCACACTATAAATATCGGCATCATTGAGTGTACCCATAAAATCTTTGACTTTTCTAACTTTTATCTCTTTTTTTATACTAAGATTTTTATCCAATACTACTACAGTACTTGCATCGGTAGCTACATAGATGGCATTTTTTGCAACTACCATATCAAGTACAGCTGCATCAATTTTGATCTCTTTTAATGGCTTTAGATCATTTGCAAAGAGCCAAAAAGTAAAAAGCAGCAAATATAAAAGTGTTTTTTTCACCTCTCCTCTCCAATTTTAATAGCATTTGTAGGACAAACACTTATACAAAATCCACATCCCGTACATCTATCACTAATTTCAGGATTGAAAAGTCCAGCAAACTCTATCGCATTGTCTAAACAGACATCTTTGCACATACTACAAATCGTCTTTTTCCACGCAAGACAACCAAGCATATCAATAGAGAGTTTTGGCAACAATCTTTTTGCCTCTATACTTAATACCCCCTCTTTACACACCCTTGCACACTCATCACAAAAGGTACAACCAGATTCTGAAAAGTCTAGCAGAGGCTTTTCATCTTCTATCACAATAATACGCTCTTCACAAGCCTTTGCACAAGCTTTATCTTCACACTCACTACACTTTTCAAAATCTGCTTCATCTTTGTAGTATGGAGGGCGAAGAAGAGTTTTGGGCTCCTCTTCTTTTTGAATAGGACGCAAAAGAGTGGTAAAAAACTCTCTTCGCTCCACTATTTCACTCCCTCCATCAAGTTTTTGTAAAGTTTGGAGCGATGTTTTGCATTTGGATCGCGAAAATCTGGCTTAAATGTATTTGCCACCAACGGTTTTGCATTTGCTTGCGGTACATGGCATTGAGAGCAGTTATATCGCTGTGGTGCAATATCCTCTTTTTTTGCCATAAGCGCTAAGCGTTTTTTGTATGCTTGCTCATCCTCATAGAGCTTTTGCTTGATAAGCTTTTTCTTTGTCGTAAAGAAAAAGTCTTTAAAGTGTGTAGGAGGCATAGGAGTTGCTCCCATACTCTTCGCTACGCTTGGCATATGGCATCCAAGGCAAGCATT